>CAZRNL010000174.1:0-6704 GCA_964601395.1 uncultured Silicimonas sp.
GTCGGCTTCTAGCCCCGGCAATTCGCGGGCGCGGGCGCCGGTGGCGAGGATGATGTTCTTTGCGACCAGGTCTTCGGTCCCCTTGTCGGTCTTCACGCTGACCTTGCCCTTCGCCGGGATCGTGGCCTCGCCCATGACGACCTCGACCTTGTTCTTCTTCATCAGGTGACCGACCCCGGAGTTCAGCTGCTTGGCCACTCCACGCGAGCGTTTCACGACTGCGTCGAGATCATAGCCGATACCATCTGCCTTCAGCCCGAACTCCTTGGCCCGGTGCATCAGGTGAAACACCTCGGACGACCGCAACAAGGCCTTGGTCGGAATACAGCCCCAGTTGAGGCAGATGCCACCCAGATGCTCGCGCTCGACAATAGCGACCTTGAGGCCAAGCTGGCTGGCGCGGATCGCCGCCACATAACCTCCGGGCCCGGCCCCGATCACAACGACATCGAACGATTTGGCAGCCATGCATGCCTCCCTGGTCAGATTGTTTGACGTTAAACTATCTGACACAGGTTACGGGTCGTGTCACCACCCGGGCAATGACGACCGAGAAAGCCCGCCATGCACGGCGCGCGTATCACGTGATGGGCAACAACGCTTCAGGCGGCTTCGCGCGCCTTCAGGGCCGCCACCACCGCGCCATACCCGCCCGCGGTCAGGAATGCGGCTTCGGCAGGCGGCGTGACACGACCGATGGAGTCGTTGCGGTTCGGGAAACGTCCGAACTTCCGGATCACTTCGCGGTGTGCCTTGGCATGAAGCAGATTGTTGGCTCCGGTCTCGGGCATCCGCGTCATGATCAGTCTCACCGCGCGGTCCTGATCGGGAAGGCACTCGGCGTGGACCAGCGGCATGTAGAAGAACTGTCGCGCCGGTTCGTCGATCTTCAGATCCCAACCCTTCGAAATAGCGGCCTTGGCCGCTGCTCGTGCGACACCATCCGTGGCGAACGATTTCGGCGTCCCGCGGAAAATGTTTCGCGGGAACTGATCCATGAGGATGATATAGGCCAGCGTACCCGAAGCATGGGTCAGCCAGAGCGAAAGAGCGCCCCCTCGCGCCTTGTCGTATGTGTCCTCGAAACGTCTGGCGATCTCGGCGTCAAGCTCTTCACCACCGGAATACCAGCCGTCGGGGCCAACTTCGTCCAGCCAAAAGGCCAGGATATCATCGGGCTTAACCATCAAACTTTGTCCCTTGCTGCGGTTCCAACGACCCCCGGCAGGACGAATCGTTACAATTTCTTCATGTTCGTTCAAGGCTTTCTCCGTCACGCGAGGCAAGTTCCTGGTCGCTTTCGACATTTTCGGCATAGATTTCCTGCGCCGCCTCCAGCGCAACGGCCGTCCCTGTTGGCAAAACCGGCGCATAGCTGACCGCATCGTTCCCGGTTTCGTCACGGTACGCCGATGGGCGTTGCGTCATCCGGTAGAGAACGTAAACCGACAGGATGGCGAAGGTGAAGGCCAGGTAGGCCCAGAAGCCCTCCGGCCCGATCCGCGACATGGCCCAGCCGGTCAGGATCGGGCCCAGGATCGCGCCAAGGCCGTTGATGAACATGAGGCCGCCCGAGGCGGACGCCATGTCGTCCGTTGCCAGGTAATCGTTCGTGTATGCGATCAGCAGCGCGTAAAGCGGGTTCGACATGCCGCCGATCAGGAACCCTGCGACAAGCAGAACCTCGAAGCTGGCGCCGAACAGAAAACCCAGGACTGACGCAAGGAACGCGAGCACGGCCGCCGTCAGGATCAGAACCCGTCGGTCCATCCGGTCGGAAAGCCATCCGAAAGGATATTGCAACACCAGCCCGCCGAAGAAGATCGCCGAGATGAAGATCGAGATCTGCGCCACGCTCATCCCCGCCGCGGTGCCATAGATCGAAGCCATGCCGAACTGCGCGGCAAAGACCATGCCTATCAGGAACATCCCGACGATCCCGGTGGGCGATGTCCGGTAGAGGGTTCCTAGGCTCATGGCCTTCGCGGTTTCGAAGGCCGGCGTCGGCGTGACCGACAACAGGATCGGAGCGAAACTCAGCGACACCAGCACTGACGGTATGACGAACAGCACGAAGCCCGCCGGATCGGCGACGTTCAGAAGCGCCTGAGACGCGACGATCCCGGACATCTGGACGATCATGTAAAGCGAAAGCGCCTTGCCACGGGTGTCGTTGGTCGAGGCGTTGTTGAGCCAGCTTTCCGCAGTGACGTAAACGCCCGAGAACGAGAAGCCGAAGACGATGCGCAACAACGTCCACGCCCAGGGCTCGGTGATAGTCGGATAAAGGATCAGCACCGCCGAGATGAACGACCCCAGCGCCGCGAAGACCCGGATATGACCGACCCTGCGGATCATAGCGGGCGCCAGCCGGGATCCGAACAGGAAGCCGACGAAATAGGCCGAGGTGATGACGGACAGCTCCGAGGTCGAAAAGTTCTCGATCGAGCCTCGGATACCCATGAGCGAACCCTGAAGACCGTTGCCGATCATCAAGAGGAGCATCCCCAGAAGGAGTGCCCAGGCGCTTTTCAAGACCTGCCACATAGGTTCTGACCCGATTGCCTATACTTGGCCGTACCCGGCCCGCTCTGCCTCTACGCGTTCTCACGCGACCGATTCTGTCGGTTTTCAGCCATCTGGCAGAAGTAGCGACGCATCGCCATAGGAGAAGAAACGGTATCGGCGGGAAATTGCGTGATCGTAGATCTCGCGGACGCTTTCACTGCCCATGAAGGCCGAAACCAGCATCATCAGCGTCGACTTCGGCAGGTGGAAATTGGTCATCAGCGCGTCGGCGATCCGGAAGCGGTAACCGGGCGTGATGAAGATGTCGGTCGCCCCTTCCCATGCCGCAAGCGTGCCGTCCTCTCCCGCCGCCGTTTCGATCAGCCGCAACGCCGTCGTTCCCACGGGAACGATCCGCCCCCCTGCACGCCTGGTCGCGTTGATCTCGGCCGCCGCCTCCGCCGAGATGTACCCGCGCTCCGAGTGCATCCTGTGCTCTGAGATGTCGTCGGTCTTGACCGGCAGGAAAGTACCCGCCCCTACATGCAGAGTGACAAAGGAACGCGAGATGCCGGCGGATTCCAGTGCCGCCAGCAGGGCCGCGTCGAAGTGCAGCGATGCGGTCGGTGCGGCGACAGCTCCTTTCTCGCGCGCCCAGATCGTCTGGTAATCTTCACGGTCTTGCGCGTCCGCTCGGCGCTTGCCCTCGATGTAGGGCGGCAGCGGCATCGCTCCGGCCTGCGACAGAGCGGTGTCGAAATCGTCTCCGGCCAGGTTGAAACGGATGTACGCTTGTCCATCGTCGCGTCCCTCGACCACTGCCGACAAAACCTCCGAGAAACTCAGCAGTTCGCCGTCACGCACCTTCTTCAGCGGTTTCAAAAGCGCCGTCCAGGAGCCGTCCGCGCGCGGATCAAGCAGCGTTGCGTCGATTCGCGCCTCGGTTTCTCCACCCTCGCCCGTCCGCCGTCTCAACCCCGTAAGCCTTGCCGGGATGACGCGCGTGTCATTCAGCACCAGCCTGTCGCCAGGGCGCAGGTATGCCGGCAGATCTATGGAATGCGCATCGGTCAGGTTGTCCGGTGTCGCCACCAGCAAACGCGACGAGGATCTTGGACGCGCCGGCCGGGTGGCGATCAGGTCCTCCGGCAGATCGAAATCGAAATCGCTCAGCTTCACGGCGGCTATTCTCCGGGTGGCGCACGGCGGAAGATCCGCCGGAAGATTCCCGGGGTCAGAATCGACAGCGGATTGACCCCCACTTTCGGGTCGGTCACGGACCCGGTCATGCTGTAGTTGAAGCCGAAGAGTCCCTCGCCTCGCCGCGTCAGCACCGAGCCGATCCCGTTGACGAAATAGACCGGCGAGATCACCCCTCTGAAATCCATCTGCTTGGCGACAAGATCATAGATGCCGTCAGCGGAAATACCGATCGACCCGCCGACCGCCGCCGCCTCGGTCAGCGTCAGTCGGTCACGTGTCAGACGGAATGAACCGTCGACGCTGGTGAAATGGATGCCAGGACCTCGCAACTGGTCGAGAAGTCCCACGACGCTGATCGCATCCAGGAGGTCTGCCATCGCGGGGGCGTTGCGGAGCCTTACACCCTCGATCAGGAATTGGCCGTCGTATGTGCCGCCCGGAGCGCCGACAACTGGCGTCAAGACCAGGTCCAGCGTCCCGCCCTGCGCGTTCGGCGAAAGACCTGAATCGCGGATCACACCGCCGGCATTGTCCGATCTGATCCGAACCGCTGTCCCGGCGTTGGCGGGCGCTAGGGTTCCCTGAACTGGGGTCACGCCGTTGACGCGAGCGTCGAACGTGCCGGAAAGTCCGGCCCGACCCTGTTCGAGCGTGCCCCTGAATGGGGCCAGCGACACGCCGTCCGATACGATCACCGTGTCGAGACTGACGTTGATCGGCGATCTCCCGGCCGTGCCCGACCCCCGCAGAGGCAGACGACGCAAGTCCAGTCGCCCGGCCGTCAGCGCCACGGCGGCATCGCCTCCGCCTCCACGCGGTGTGAGCGTCACGCTGCCGTCCAGCCATTCACCGACCCGGACGCGCTCGAAAGTGGCGCTCTGGAAGGCGCCGTCCGTCCCCAATTCGACCGTCCCGTTCAGCGCCAGACCTTGAGCGGAAAGTGCCAGCGTCTCGACCTTCGGGACTGACCCAAGCGTGGCTGTAACTTCGAAATCACCAGTGCTGGATGGTTCTTTCTGCCACCCGACGCCCTCTATCGCCAGTCCGAGACCGGCAAGATCCGACGTAATCCGAAGCAGAGGCGCCGCATTCGGCCTGAGGTCCAGCGAGAACATCCCCGTTCCCTGGCCGGTTATGAACCCGGCCGGAAGCGGGATGCCGAATGTGTCCGCAGTCTCTCGCGAGATTGCGACGGTTCCGTCGACTCGACTGCCATCGGCTGCTCCCGCACCCAAAGGCTGGCGCCAGTCTGCCCCGACCGGCACGTCGTCCAGTTCAAGCGCTCCCAGAATGCGAAGCTCGGCGGGCGATGCGCTGAACTCGAGCCGATCCGCAGTCAGCGTGCGTCCCGTGACGACAGCATCAGACGTAACGCCGCTCAGAGTACCATTGACGGTGTAGAGAACATCGTCTGATTTGATCCCGTTCTTCAAAGGCAGGCTGATCCGGGCCCGCGCCCTGGCGTCGGCCTGTGCGAGGTTCGGACTGCGCCCTGCACGTTCCATGATCCGGAGGGGCGGCTTGTCGAGCACGGCGAGCGCCGCAGGCAGCGGCCCGGAAGCTTCGAGGTCGATCACGCCGAAAGTGGGTTTTTCATTCATATCCGGCACGCTGAACGACGAACCCGAAACGTCGACGACCCCCTCCGGGCCAGCATTGATCCGCGCCTCATCAAGCGTCAGGTGAAACGCGCTATCGTGAAGCGAGGCCCGCCCGGCGGCCTGCCTCAATGGTGGCATGGAGCTAAGGAAGAGCGTCTCGCCGTCGCTGAATTCGAAACTCAGCGATCCGTCTGGCTTGCTGCCGGTCTGGAAACGGAAACCGGCTGAAACGTTGCTCAGACTTCCGGCGCGAATATTTCTTACCAACCAGGTTCGCGTGATGGGGGCCGCAGGGGTCGGCCAGAAGGCCAGGACCTGCTCGATCCCGATCGATGCCGCCTGGCTGTCGACCGAGACATGCCAGCCGTCTTTCTCAGCCGCGACCCTCCCTGTCGCCCTCACGACCGTACCATTCTCCTCGGCGGTTAACTGGCCGACTTCGACCGTGAACGGATCGAGCTTGAGCCGCAGATCCGCACGCATATCAGACAGTGCAACCGGGCCGTCGAACATGCCGATGCCGTAGGCTTCGAAAGCGCTGGCCGAGAACTGACCCAGGAACGCCTTCGGCCAGGGACCATCGAAATCCGCAAGATAGGTGTGCCCGGACGCGGCAAGACTTCCCTGCTCGGAGACGACCGCGACATCGGAAAAGTCGATCCTTTGGCGGCTTGGATCGAAGGTGAAATACGTGCGCGCAGACTGAAATGAGACCGGTGGCACATCGGGAGACGGACGCAGGGCGCCCGCTTCGATATCCAGAGTCCCGGCCACCGAAGTCACCAGCCCCTCTGCATCGATCTCGGTTCGCAATGCGCCGGAAAGCGGCGCTTCGAGGACGCCAAGCCAGGCCAGAACCGGCGACTGCAAAGCGATGTCCGAAGCAGGCATCCCCTTGACGCTGATCCCCAGAGAGATTCCGGATTTGACGCGGTTGCGAGCCAGCGACACCTGCACCTCGGCAACATCATCAGTGCCATTGAAGACGTCCGAGGCAAGCGTCATCGTCGTCGCCGCCTCTTCGTTCCGCAAGATCAGCGTGGCGTTCGTGGCCTGCCAGATGCGCCCCGATCGCGCGTCCTCCAGCGTCAGCACGATACCATTCGCCTCGACCGTGCGTAGCGAGGAAAGGGCGGGCAAGGCGAAGGTCTCGTCGATCAGATCGAGAAGATCGGGGATGCTGCGTGCCTCGGCCTCGCCCGCCTGTCCCGAACGGAAGGCAAAAGCTCCCGAAGCCGTGCGTCGGATGGTGATCTGCGCGCCCTCGAGCACCAGTCCCGACGTCGCCAGTTCTCCTCGCAGAAGCCGACCCGGCGACAGCCGGGCACCCAGACTGTTCAGTATCGCCGCTGCGCCGTCAGAGGCACTCCCGATCGCCACGTTGCTCAGCGT
>CAZRNL010000175.1:0-6695 GCA_964601395.1 uncultured Silicimonas sp.
GTCGAGCCCGAGATGGACCGCGCCATTGCCGGGTTCAGGGACCAGATGACTCGGGAGCTCGCGCGCCTGAACCTGCCGGGCGCCGCCGAGGCGGCCTGGATCGCGCTGCACGAACCGCTGGAAATACCGCTGCCCGGAGGCACCCGGCCGCTCTACCTCAATTTTCGCCCGGTCGCGGTCGGGTTTTCCGGCCTTGATGTGGCGGGCGGCCGCCTCCGCGCCTCGATCTCAGGTTACGCACATGTCGGCACCCATTCCGCGAAACTTGCGCCTAGACCGCTGCCCCACCTCAGCGCGATCCCGACCCAAGCGTCGGGCTTCACGGTCGATCTGCCGCTGACTCTCAGCATTGAGGCGCTGAATGCCCAGCTGCGTGGTACGCTGCCGAAAGAAGCGAGGCTTGATGGGTCTGGCAGCGGGCCTCAGGGGACAATAAGGGTCATCTCTGCGGAACTGGCTGCCACTGGCTCCGGACTGGCGGTCACGATGGAGGTGGCGAACAGGATCACCCGGCTTCCAGCTGCTTTGCGGATGGCCGGTCTTGGCGACTACACAGGAACCGTGACGCTGTCGGCAACTCCAATCTATGATCAGGAACGCAAACTTTTGCGCCTCGCTGATGCGCGCCTGACACTCGACAGTACATCACCCTTCGCGCGTCTGATCGGGCTTGCGTCGCAAACCGGGCTGATGGCGCGCCTGCTCGACTCGGCATTCGCCTTCGACCTGTCGGAAAACATCGCCGAACTCGACACGATCTTCGCCGCCGCACTCAACCGCAGCCTCGGCAACGGGCTCGAACTGCGCGGCAGCGGCACGTTCGGGTTTGCCGATCTCGCGGTGCAGGGCGATGCCATCGTGCTGCGCTTCACCTCGCGCGGCGAGGCAATGGTGACCGGCGTCGCCATACGCTGATCCTCGCTGCACGCAAGGGTTCGTCGCAGCGGTCGTTTTTCGGCGCCGTGCCACGCGCGCGCAGCGGCAGGCCGCACCTTATCAGGCTGCCCCAGTCGGGGCAGCCCCCGGCATTCCGGCGCGTAGCGTTCGAGGCGACCTATCCGCGCTGCGACCCACGACCGGCGCGTGCGCCATCGCTAGATGTGGAACCTCAGCAGGTTGTCCATCGGTTGGCTCTGATGATCAGAGCCACGGCAACGGCAACATGCTCTGCCACAACGGCAAGATCACGACGTATGTCGGGGAGAACCGGTCGCTGACGGCTCAGTACAGGATGTTTTCCATCCTCTCTCGACCTTCGGCATCGCGCCATTCGATGGCCACGCCGCGGTACCGAACCATGGAGCAGTCGGTTCCCGAGCGGTCGAGCATCCACCGAGGTGCATCGCGGTAACTCCGCGACGTCCAATCGAACTGCAGGGCCGCGTCATAGCTGCCAATGTCTAACTGACCGGTTTCGACGCAGGCGCCGGATCGGGCGTTCTCGCGCCGGGTGTAGCGCAGGTGGTAGACCCGGATCGACCGGACATAGTCGTCGGGGGTCTCGCCGAAGATGGGAACTGGGATGACCGTGAGGGGGGTCGTCAATGCTGATAGCCGGGGAGGAATGTATCTGACGTCGAAGACTCCGGGAGGTGTCGTCTGCCGAGTGCCCTTGGACCGCATCGGGCAGCGCCAGAGTTGCAGGGGCGGCTCGATCGGCCAAGGCGTGATCCGGCGGATCATCTCGGCATGCGCCTTGGCGCAGGGCTCGCTCGCGGGAAAACCACCGGCCAGGCAGAGGAGGATGGCGCAGTCGATCGGATAGGCGGCCGCCGGTCTCGCAACTGGAAGTGCCAAGACCATGGCCGAGAGGACGGCAGCCGAAGCGCGCCGCAACCACGGTCTGGCTGAACCGATGCTGGCAGACTCTTCGCAGCCCAAATCTCGCTCCAACATCGCTCCTGCCGAATCCTCAGCTTTTCTTCTCCTGCTGCCGGATGTAGAAAACCTCATCGATCCTCTCCTTCTTCCGAATGCCGCCTCGCCATGCGCAGATCCCGTGTTCTTCCCGTGATGCAGGAGGTGGAGTTCCTCGAGGCACTTGCCGCACCTGGGAGCACCCTCGAAATCGAATGTCTCACGGCGCCGGACCCGGCCCGGCGCCACCGCGGCGAGTGGCTTTTCCACGCGCGCCTCGCGGACGGCTCGCGCCATCTTCTGATCACGGCGAAGGGACGCGAGCGGATCGTCAACACGATGGAGGGGGTGGTGTCACTCGCGTCGAGCGCGATGCAGCTTGCCGTTGTCTCCGTGCCGCTTGTTGCCGGCGAAACCGCTGCGGGCATGGCACGGCGGACGTGACGCCGCTTCTGGCGGTGCTCACACGACATCGCAGCCGAACACCAGGAAACTGCCGTCGGCATTCGCCTTGAGCGCGCCGAGGGCGCGGGGGGCGAACTTCAGCCGGGCGGCCATGCGCAGTAGTGCCGGGGGTGCGAGGAACAGGCATTGCCGCGCGCCTTGGGATTTCAGATGGGCATTAACGGCCTGCAGGATCGCTGTCGCGACCTTCAGATCGCCGAGCGTGGCCAGCCGCGTGAGCTCCCAGGTGTCGCGCGCGACCGGTGGTGGTGCGTCGCAGAGATCGGCGGGCAGGCCGGGCAGGATGCCGCGGCATGCGTCGCGGATCATGTAGCTGTAGACATAGCGCCCCTCTCCGACCCGATGCGTCGTCGGCAACAGCCGCGCGCCTCCGAGCGCGGCATCGCCACGATGGGCCACGATGTAGACGGCATGCACCGTGTCGTACTGCTCGAACTCGAAACCGTCCCGAGCATGGAGCGGCCAGGCGAGGCGATCGATGAAGACCTCCTTGCGCAGGCGCAGGAAGTCCGCGACCAGATGCCATCGGGGAAGTCCGTCGGGAATGCTCAGAACCGAGATCTCGAACGGCTCCGCCGACCTATCCTGCGTTGTGCCGGGCTCGAACCCTTCAGTCTGCATGCTTCACCGGCCTGTCGGGGTCTTGGGGAAGGCGCGCGAGCCCCAGGAACTGTCGGCTCGGATAGCGCGGATTGACGAGCCAGAGGCCGCGGTCGGTCACTTCGATCGACACCACGCCGTCGTCGGCATAGACTGCAAAGTAGGTTCCGAGCGTTGCCGCCATGTCGGCGGTGAACTCGGCCGTTGCGAAAACCTTGACCATGCTGGCTCTCCGGCAAATGCGTGCGGTGCGCCCCTTTCTCGCTAGGGCCTTCGCTGCGGCATGAAAAGCACCGGCTTCGATCTGTGCCCGACGGGATAGTCCAAATGGACAGTTGACGCGCCGCGACCTTCGCAAGACCGTCCTGGCTTGGTATCAAGGCGCCTCACAGGGAATGGGACGAGACGGGCTGATCCATGCCGCCGAGCCAGATACCGAATCATGAGATGGAGATGGCCTGGCTGCGGCAGCGCGCGCCCTCCGGGTTCGTCCTGGCGTTCAACATGACGTTCAGCGGCCCGGAGTTCCTGATCAACACGTATCCGCGCGAATGGGTCGAGATCTACCAGACGCGCAATTACGTCTTTCTCGATCCGATCAATCTCTGGACATTCAGCCGATCGGGTCGCTGGCGCTGGTCTGAGGTCAATCTTCCCGATGTGCGCGGTGTGCTTGTGGAGGCCCAGAAGTTCGGGCTTCGGTATGGTGCCATCTTTTCGCAGATGCGTGGGTTCAAGCGCTCGCTTCTTTCCGTCGCGCGGGAGGACCGTGAATTCAGCGATTCCGAGATCGAGGTGATCGATGCGAAATTCGGGAGCTGGACCGACATGGTAACGGGTGCTCCCGAACTGACGGAAGGGGAGCTCGAGGTGTTGCGCGGATTGCGGGACGGACTGGAACGCCGCGGTATTGCGGAGCGTCTCGGGATCTCCGAATCCGGCGTGAAGCAACGTCTGGCCAAGGCCTGCAGCAAGTTGCGGGCGCGTACGCCGACGCAGGCTGTGGCCATCGCGGTCTCGCGCAACTATCTCAACGAGTAGCGCATCAGGCGGCGGCTAAGCACACGATTTCAGACAGATAGTGATGCGTGGTGGTGCGGACCGATGTGCGCTTCTTCAGGCGCCGTTTCAGGTCAGTTCCGCATGATTGAGGGATCCCAGAGTAGGCATTCAGGACACCCGGGGCGCAAGGGTCTGATCGCAACGCGAGGCTCCGCGCCCTTGTCCAATTGGCCTGTCCATTGAGACAGGCGATTTCGGATCGCATTGCCAGATCCATTGGACTGCGCCACTCCTGCCGGCATCTGTCCATGAGAGGTGTCCCGTTCATGATCGAGTTCAGAGCACTTCCGCCGATGCGGACGTCCGAGGGCCGGATTCAGATCTGGTATTCGGAGTCCAAACCTCTTGCCAGTCGCCTGACATGGATTCGGGAACGACTGATGGCCGTTCCCGAGAGCCCGGAAGACGAGGAGACGGACTCGGTCTTCATCTATGGAGATCGTGCGATCGCCTGGTTCGACAAGCGCCACCTTCATTACGTGACGCCCGAGGCGCTTCGTCTGTCAGGAGACAGACTGACGATGCCGTCCGAGCTTGCACTGGCGCTCCATCAGGCGATCGCCCGGACCGGATCCGTGGAACAGGCCATCGCGGAGTGGACGAGATGAGCGCGAGCGCATGTTTTCACCGATCCACCCAAGTATCGGTGGCGGCGACAGACCATTTCCTGAAGCCACGGCCCGGCCGGTGGTCCGGCAGAGCGATGCGCGCACTGACCATTTGGACTGCGTCAGCCCTTGCAGCACCGGCCGACGTCTTGCGCTGGGGGCCTGACGAGACAGGCGGCGGCATCGCGCCCGACGCCTTCGTGCTGCGCTACGACGCCAATGGCGCGCTCATCGCTCAGAGAGGACCCCGGAGCGGGGAGCAAGGTGAAACAGGACGGCGAGGCGGGGAGGGTTTCGCGGGTCGAACGAACGCACCTGATGCAGGGCAGGGGGCGCGGATGGCCGCGGTCCTTCCTGCGATCCGGTTGACCACGGCACGTTATGCCGATCATGCCGCGCTCGATCTCGTCGACCTCGCGCCACGGGATTGGGCGCTCCTTTTTCAGGCGCTGGTCCGTGTCGAAAGCGCGTACATCCCCGACGCCATAAGCCCAGCCGGCGCGCGAGGCCTCGCGCAACTCATGCCTGACACGGCACGTTCGCTCGGCGTTGCGATCAATGACCCGCGCGAGAATCTCGACGGAGGCGCGCGCTACCTTCTCGCGCAGATCGAGACCTTCGGATCGCTCGATCTGGCGCTCGCCGCCTACAACGCCGGACCCGAGGCTGTCCGCAAATACGCTGGCATTCCGCCCTATGCCGAGACCCAAGCCTATGTGGTGCGCGTCCTCGCCGAATTCGATCGGCTCCGCGCCGCTTCAAGTGAAGGAACTTCCCTATGAGACCAACGGCCCCTCCCGTTCTTTTTCTGCTCCTTGCGGCGGCCATCACCGCCCAAACCAGCGCGGCACTCGCCCAAACGATCGATTTCAGCGATGCCGAAGGAGTCGCGACCGGTGTTCTGGCTTCCCTCCGGGGCGTCTTCGCGACCGCTTTCTTCGGCATCGCCTTTGTGGTCACGGGGTTCCTCGCGGCCTTCAACCGGATCTCCTGGGCCTGGGTCGCACTGGTCGTGGTCGGGGCCTTCCTCGTCTTTGCCGGTCCTGCGATTGTCGCGAACCTCCGCGCGGCGTTCTCCTGATGGAAAAGACCCCGGTCATCCTCGGGCTGTCGCGCGCCGCGAAGTTCCTCGGCCTGCCGATGCCCTATGCCATGGCCGTGGGCGGGTTGACGGTGCTGCCCTTCATCCTAATCAAGACGGCGACCTGGCTCTTGACCCTGCCAGTCTGGTATTTCGGCGCGCGGATCGTCACGGCGATCAATCCGAACGGTCACGTGGTCCTTGGGACCGTGCTCCTGAAGACGCCCGAAGTACTCCTCAACCGGCGAGGTCGCCATGGGGCTTGAAGCGCTTCTTGGCGGGCGGGCGCACCGCTTGCAGGGCGGGGCAGGGGAGGGGGCGTCCCCGCGCGCCGACGCCGCAATTCCTAGGGATCGGGCGCTCTATGCCCATCTCCCTTATCTTATCGAAATCGACGACGAGGTCGTGCGGACGCGCGAGAACGCCCTGATGCTCTCGCTCGAGATCAAAGGCGTCGATGGTCTGACCTCAGCTCCCCAGACGATCGCGGCTTTGCGTGCCAAGCTCGCGACCCTGCTGGACGGACTCGATGATCGTTTCAGTTTCTACATTCATCGTCTTCTGAAGAAATCATCCCTCGATCTCCAGCCGCTCCGGGGTCACAGCTTCGCCGCAGACGTCGAAGCAGCCTGGTGCGCGCATCTGGACAGCCGCGGCCTGCAGGATTCCGTACTGGTGCTGACCGTGGTGCGACGGGTCACGACGCCCCTAAAGGTACCGCTTTTCGCCAAAGCCGCGCGGCGCGCTTTCGGACAGGATACGGCACGGCGGCTCGATGAGCTCCGCGAAGTCGTTTCAATCCTCGAGAGCGGCCTCGGTCTTGCCACCCGGCGGCTACGGGTCAGCGATGACAGCCTGATCGGCTTTTTCGGCGCGTTGACCTCCGGAGAGCTTCGCGACGTGCCGCGAGGCTCGATGACCCTGCTCGCGGAAGACGCGGCAACGGCAACCGTCAGTTTCGAGAAAGGCCATGCCGTCCTGACGGACGGGGCAGGGAACCGCCGCTTTCTCTGTATCCTCTA
>CAZRNL010000176.1:0-6693 GCA_964601395.1 uncultured Silicimonas sp.
GGGGGAGCCGCTGATCTGCGACGGGATCGAGCTGCCGCTCAAGCACCGCAAGAAGCGGCTCGACCTCGAAGCGCGGGGCCTGATCAAGGGCGCGCAGGTCATCTACCTCGGGCCGGGCAAGCGCCCAGGTTTCTCTCGCCTGCACGTCATCGGAGCCCCCGATCCGCAAGTCTCGGCGGCCTCGATCGTGAAGATCGAGATGCCCGACGAGGAAGAACCCTTCATCCCCTTCGCGGCCAACATGGGGGCCACGTTCCTGCACGGTGCTGCCGTCACCATTCACAAGGCCCAGGGCTCGCAATGGCCCGAAGTGCAGGTCTTTGCCCCAGACCTTTACGCCGCCAGCAGGGCAGGGCGGATCGAAGCGGGGCTTCCCCTCTGGAAACGGCTCGCCTACGTTGCGATCACGCGCGCCGAGGAACGACTCTTTTGGGTGACGCGCTACCGCCTCGGAAAACCGGACGCCCCGTTGACGATACACGATCTGGATGTGCTTCCCGCGCCTCTGGAACTGACAGGAGAAGACTAGGAATGACCCGCACGATCATCATCACAGGCGCAAGCCAGGGCATCGGTGCCGCGACAGCGAACGCTTTCCTTGAAGCGGGCTGGACTGTCGGCTGCATGGCGCGCAGCGCCGGCAAGCTCGAGACCTTTTGCGCGGGTCGTGAGCGCGCCATCGCCTTGCCGGCCGACGTGGCCGATTCTGGCGCGGTCAACGCTGCCTTCGACAGCTTCGCGCTGAAGGCTGGACGGGTCGACGCGCTCTTCAACAATGCCGGTCGCGGTAGCCCGGCCGTGCCAATCGACGAGATCGACGACGCGACCTGGGACAGCGTTGTCGCGGTGAACATAACGGGCATGTTCAACTGCGCGCGCGCCGCCTTCCGCCACATGCGCGCCCAGTCGCCGCAAGGCGGGCGGATCGTCAACAACGGCTCTATCTCGGCCACCGCTCCGCGCTGGCGCTCGGTTCCCTATACGACGACCAAGCACGCAGTAACGGGCCTGACCAGAAGCCTCTCGCTCGACGGGCGGGATTTCGATATCGCCTGTGGTCAGATCGACATCGGCAACGCGCTGACCGACATGACCGAAAGCATGGCCAGTGGCAAACCCCAGGCGGACGGCTCGATGAAGCCGGAACCGACGATGGACGTGAACCATGTAGCCGACGCCGTGCTGCACATTTGTCAGCTGCCTCTCGAATCCAATGTCCAGTTCATGACCATCATGGCGACGAAGATGCCATTCATCGGGAGGGGCTAGCCTACAGCCCGGATCCTAGTGAAGGATGCGGACCTCGGGTGGTCTTGGGGCAGTCTCACGCTGCCGAAGGGTCATGCGGCGCAAGGCCAGCCCGACGTCCTCGGCCAAACCGCTCAGAACGGCTGCAACGTCGGGTCGCACTAGCGCGGTCGCGATAAGAAAGGCATCCTCGCGCTGGCATTCGCTGGCATAGCCGATCAGCGTCGCGAAGCAGCGCTCGTCGGCACTCAGGCAAGGACAATCCACGCCATGGCGCATAAGCGTGCGCCGTCCATGGCGGAAGCAAATGTCCAGAAGCATTTCGAATGACTTCAGCGCGTCGCGACCGTTCTCTGCTCCAAGCGCCCCGGAGAACTCCCGCCAGACTTCCGCCTGATGGTCCGGCCCGTCGCACCACATCCGCAGATACCGGATCGACAGGGTTTCCACGGGCTCGAGATCCTCTAGGAAGCCGACGGTCGCAAATCCCCGGTTTGTCGGGTTCTGTTTCATTTCGTCGGGACCAGAGGCCATTCCACGCTGAAAGGCGATGCAGGAGAAGAAGTGGACGGCTTCCTGATACTCTCTGCGGCCAGCGAGATGGAGGCGTTTGCCAGGTTGGACGGTTCGATTCTACCAGACTGCATCTGCCGCTCCAGAAACTACGGTTGGTTTGGCTGGCCCGGTTGCCGGGTCTGGCTCATTAATATCTGAGTGATTTTGTCAGAATAGTCAATACATGCTGTGGCGCAAGGCTCCCGCAGCCGCCGCGATCAGTTCCTGATGAAGCGGAAAGCCGCAGACGCACCCCAGCCGGCCGCCACCGCAATCGCCAGCGCCAGCATGCCATAGGTCAGCGGCTGGTCATGCGCCAACCGGTAGAGAAACTGTTCGAGGCCCACCTTCTGAACCGGGATCACGGCCTCGCTGGTGTCCAGAACAATGCCGCCGCGCGTCAGGATGAACCGCGCCTTGTAGTCGCCTTCGGTGAGATTGGCGGGAAGCGTGATCGACGTGTTGAACAACGTCTGTTCGACCAGTTCGACCGACCCGATATTGGTTTGATAAAGTCCTTCCTGCGCCCGGATACGGATCAACGCATCCGTGAAATCCTCGCTTCCTTGAATGCGGGCACCGACCGACCGGATTGCCCGCAGGATCGATATTCTGTGCCGAAGGTCCTCGGTGTCCTTGATGACCTCCGCCCAGGGTCCCGATGTCGCGACCGCGTAGAAACTCGGCGCGCTGTCCACTTCGACCAGGTCGGTGTTGACCCAGATTCCCATGCGTCGGTCCTTGCGGCGCACATCCACCGCGCGTGATGGCCCTTCGACGGTGATCAGAACCTGCAACGGCGGTTCGCTCTGGATCACATCTTCGCGTTTGACCGCCCCGAAGATCAGGATTTCGGATCCGTCGAAATTGGTCGAGATCGAGATACGGCTTTGCGACAGCCCCGCGATGACCTTTTCTGCGACGGCAGGCATCGAGACGAACCACAGGATCAGTGCAAGCCGAAGCATCAATGATCACCCGGAGAGATGAGCGAGTAGAGCTCCACGGGCCGAAGGAACAAGTCCAGAGCCAGCTTTGAACAGACTGTCAGAACCAGCACCGCAAGAAGGATGCGAAGTTGCTCGGCCTTCAGCCGCGATCCCAACCGGGCGCCCACCTGTGCGCCGAGCACGCCTCCTACCAGGAGAAGCACCGCCAGCACGACATCAACCGTCTGGCTGGTCGTCGCATGCAGCAGGGTGGTGAAGCCGGTCACGAAGATGATCTGGAACAGCGACGTCCCGACAACCACCTTCGTTGGCATCCCCAGAAGATAGATCATCGCGGGCAACATGATGAACCCGCCGCCAACCCCCATGATCGCGGCCAGGATCCCGACCAGAACGCCGATGATCACTGGCGGTATCACGCTGATGTAAAGTCCGGAGGTCCGAAACTTGACCTTGAAGGGCAGGTTGTGCAGCCAGGTATGCTTGTGCCGGGTTGGAGTCGGACGCCCGGCGCGCGACTTGCGGATCGCGTTCAGGCTTTCGATGAACATCAGCCCGCCGATAATTCCAAGGAACACGACGTAGGACAGGTTTACCAGCAGGTCGACCTGGCCCATCTCTTTGAGTATATTGAAGATTTGCACACCGATCGCGACACCGAAAAGTCCGCCGATCAGAAGAACCGTCCCCATCCGAAGATCGACGGTCTTTCGTTTCAGGTGGGCAAGCACGCCTGAAATGGACGACGCCACGATCTGGTTGGCCGATGTGGCCACGGCGACCGCAGGTGGAATGCCTGCGAAGAACAGAAGGGGCGTGATCAGAAATCCACCGCCTACGCCGAACATGCCCGAGAGGATGCCGACCAGACCACCGAGCCCCAGAATGAGAAAGGCATTCACCGAGACTTCGGCAATGGGAAGGTAGATCTGCATGGACCTCCATTACGCCCGCAAGCGGTTTCGTTTCAACGACCAATTCTGACAGCGCATTATGGCCAGATGCGACATATCGGAACAGGTCGGCCGGTTACCGCTCCTTGACGTAAGGCTGGCCGCCAGCGCGCGGAGGGATCGCCTTGCCGACGAACCCTGCGAGGATGACAACCGTCAGGATATAGGGAAGGGCATCCAGAAGCTGCCCGGGTACCCTGACCTGAACGACCGCCGTGACCACGTCGGGGCGCAGCGACAGGGCCTGCAGGAAACCGAAAAGCAGGCACGCCCAAAGGGCGTACCAGGGCCGCCACTTGGCGAAGATCAGGGCCGCCAGCGCGATGAAGCCGCGGCCGGAAGACATGTCCTTGACGAATCCGGCCTGAAGCCCGGTCGCCAGATAAGCACCCGCCAGTCCGCAGAGCACTCCGCAGATCGCAACGGCGGAGTAACGCAGCCGCACGACCGAGATACCCGCCGTGTCGACCGCTGCAGGGTTCTCGCCCACCGCGCGCAGACGCAGCCCGAAGCGCGTGCGGAACAGGACATACCAGGTCGCCGGAACGGCAAGGATTGCCACGTAGGCAAGGATAGACTGGCCCGAGATCAGATCACGGTAGATGGGTCCGAACCACGGAATACCCGAAAACGCGTCGACGAAGGGCAACTCTATGTCGTTGAAGCGGGCGTTTCCGGTCAGCGACGGGGTGCGGCCGCCCTGTTGAAACCAGTCCTGGGCGATCAGAACAGTCAGGCCGGCGGCCAGAAAATTGATCGCGACTCCAGAAATAAGCTGGTTGCCGCGAAACGTGATCGAGGCAAGACCGTGGATCATCGAAAGCGCCAGCGACGCACCCACACCGGCCGCGAGACCGATCCAGACCGACCCGCTCGTCGCGGCAAGCGCGCCCGAGAAAAACGCAGCGATGAGCATCTTGCCCTCGAGGCCGATGTCGAAAATGCCAGCGCGCTCGGAAAACAGGCCTGCAAGGCAAGCGAATAGTAACGGCGTCGCGAGACGGAAGGTCGTGTCTAGAATTTCGAGAAGCGTGAGAAATTCCATGGCCTCAGGTCCTCGATGTGGCGAGTTTGAACGCCGCGAAGGCGAAGAAAAGGCCAAGCGCTCCTTCGATCCAGCGTCGTGCGCCTGCATAGATCGCCCGGAATGGACGCGAGGACAGCGCCACAGCCCAAGCGCCGTGGCAGGCGAAGGAAATCAGGAACGCTCCTGCGACAAACAACGCGACAACAATTGGACCACCGCCATGCGTCGCCCCGATGCTGGCGATGGCCAGCCAGAAGACAATGGCCTTGGGATTCGTGACCTGAAGAAGGAATCCGGTCAGGAATAGCTTTCGCGCGGATTGCTTTGGAACATCGGCGGCCGCAATTGCAGGCGGGTGAATGGCCTTCCGGAGAGCACCCCAGGAGAGGTACAGGAGATACGAGGCTCCGATGATCCGTAGCACCGTCATCGCCCATGCGACCTGGCTCAGCAGAAGTCCGACCCCGATCAGGGTAAGAAGGTTGATGACCACGCTGCCGCTGGCGATACCTGCGGCGGCCGTCAGCGATGCGCCGCGTCCCTGTGTCAGGGAAATGCCCAGAAGCATTGCGACCGCCGGTCCCGGCGACGAGGCGGCGACGAAGAGAATCGCGAACGCGGCCATGAAGCCCGGTGCGTAACCCGCGAGATCCATCATCAGCCCTCCGCCGGTTTGGGTTTGGGCGCGGGCTTGGCCCCGGCTCCGACCGGACGTCTGAACATCAGGAATATCCGCTCCAGCGGCATCCGCACCATGTTGTCGAGCGCACCCGTGAACAGGATCACCAGCGCCTGGATCACCACGATCAGTTCGCGCGGAATATTGGTCCAGAAGTCGATCTCGGCACCGCCCTGCACGAGGAACCCGAACAGCAGCGCAGCAAGAAAGATTCCAAGAGGATGCGATCGGCCCATGAGTGCGACCGCGATACCGATGAAACCGGCCCCCTCGACCGAGTTCATCACCAGCCGACCGGCCGCCATGACGCTGTTGACAGCCATCATACCAGCCAACGCGCCCGAGATCAGCATCGCGACGATGATGATCTTGGTAGGCGAAATACCCGCGTACTGAGCCGCCGTCTCGGAATGTCCGTAGGCGCGGATCTCATAGCCAAGCCGCGTCTTCCAGATCAACAGCCAGAACAGAAAACATGCCAGAAGGGCCAGCAGGAAACTGATATTCACAGGAGCCGCATCCGAGAAGGGAATGCCGAAGAACCCCAGGATCGTGCTCATCCGTGGCAGGTTGGTGCCTGGCACGAACCGCGCGCTGGCAGGGTCCATCGAGCCTTGCGGCTTCAGTACCTCGACCAGCAGATAGACCAGCAGTGCCGAGGCGATGAAATTGAACATGATCGTCGTAATGACGATATGGCTTCCGCGCTTGGCTTGAAGATATGCGGGGATCAAAGCCCAGGCCGCTCCGAAGACCGCGCCGCCGATGACCGCGAAGGGCAGGGCCACAAGCCAGTGCGGCCATGGCAAAGCGAGACATACCAGCGCCACGCCAAGCCCACCCAGCGTCGCCTGACCCTCGCCGCCGATGTTGAAGAGGCGGGCGTGAAAGGCGATGGCGACGGCAAGCCCCGTGAACATGAAGTTCGTCGCGTAGTAGAGCATGTAGCCCACGCCGGTCGAATTGCCGAAGGTCCCTTCGACCATGATCCGGATCGCCCTTACCGGATCCTCGCCGATGGCAAGGATCACCAGCGCCGAAATCGCGAAGGCCACGATGATCGAGATCAGCGGGATCAGAACCGCGTCGACCCACTTCGGCATCACGTCCATGTCGCTATCCCCTCCGTCCCGTCGCAGCGGCTGTCCCGCCGCGCCCACCGTCGGCGATGCCGGCCATCATCATGCCCAGTTCCTTTTCGTCGGTCTGATCGGTCATGCGCTCGCCCATGATCTGGCCGTCGAACATCACGACGACCCGGTCGGCCAGCGACAGGATCTC
>CAZRNL010000177.1:0-6686 GCA_964601395.1 uncultured Silicimonas sp.
TTCGGACACCGGGTCTACAAGAACTTCGACCCGCGCGCCAAGGTGATGAAAGAAAGCGCTGACGAGGTGCTGGATCTTCTTGGCATCGAGAGCAATCCGACACTTCAGGTTGCCAAGGAACTTGAGCGTCTGGCCTTGAACGATCCCTATTTCGTCGAGAAGAAACTCTACCCGAACGTCGATTTCTATTCGGGTATCATCCTTGACGCGATGGGTTTTCCGACCTCGATGTTCACGCCGATCTTCGCGCTGGCGCGTACTGTCGGTTGGATCAGCCAATGGAAGGAAATGATCGCCGATCCGCAGATGAAGATCGGACGACCACGCCAACTCTACGTGGGCGAACCGACCCGCAACTACGTGGATGTGGAAAAGCGGTAAGTGGAAAGGGCGCCCCCGAGGCGCCCTTTTTCATCTGGTCGGCATCCCGCGCGGGTGGTCCTTGGTCAGCGTCCCTCGAAATGCGCCGGCCTCTTTTCGATGAAGGCCAGCACGCCTTCGCGAAAGTCCCGTGTCTTGCCGCAACGTCCCTGAAGTTTTGCCTCGAGCAGCAGTTGCTCTTCCAGCGAGTTGCCCGAGCTAGCCCGCAGCGCTTCCTTGGTGTGACGGTAGGCTTCGGTCGGCCCTGCCGCCAACATGACCGCCCGGCGCTGCCAGTGCGCATCGAAGCTGTCGTCCGCCACAGCCTCCCAGATCATGCCCCAGTCCGCCGCTTGTCGCGCGCTGATAGGCTCTGCAAACAAGGCAGCGCCCATGGCCCTGGCAAAGCCGATCTGCCGTGGCAGCCAGTATGTGCCGCCCGCATCCGGAATCAGTCCGATCCTCGTGAAAGCCTGAACGAAGACTGCGCCTTCGGTTGCGATCACCACATCGGCGGCCAGCGCGAGGTTTGCACCCGCCCCTGCCGCTGCGCCGTTCACCGCCGCGATCGTCGGCACCGGACAATCGAAGATGGCTTTCAGAAGCGGCTCGTATTCGTCTCTGAGCGTTCGTTCGAGGTTGACGCTTGCGACGCTGGTCTTGTCACCCAGGTCCTGCCCGGAACAGAAAGCCCTGCCTTCGCCGGTCAAAACCAGCGCGCGCGCCGTGCGCCCCGCTTCGCGGACAGCATGCAACAGCTCTGCGCGCATCTGCGCGTTGAGCGCGTTCATCACGTCCGGCCGGTTCAATGCGATCACCGCATAGCCGTCCCGATGCGTCACGCGGATGGTCTGGTAATCCATGGGCGGTCCTTCCCTGACTTGCGGTCAGGTTAGGTGAACCAAGCAGTTCAGGAAAGTGGAACGGTGCGTCACTGGTCCATAAGCTGGGCGAGGCGCGCACGTTCCGCCTCGTTCAGCCCCGTCGCGTCAGGCGAGGCCCTGCGCCGCCGCACATAGGCAACCGACAATCCCAGTCCTGCAAGAAGCATCAATGGCCCGGCGATATAAAGAATGAGGCTTGATCCGGTCGCCAGGGGCTTCAGAAGAACATACTCGCCATAGCGCGACACAAGGTAGTCGATCACTTCTTGGTCCGTGTCGCCTTCCGAAATCCGTTCACGGACCAGAATTCTCAGATCGCGCGCCAGTTCGGCATTGGATTCGTCGATGGATTCGTTCCGGCAGACAAGACAGCGAAGCTCCCTCGACAACTCTCGCGCCCGAGCCTCCAGCGCCGGATCAGCCAGCATCTCGCCCGGCTGAACCGCCCACGCACCCGTCGCCAGGGCCAGCCAGATGAGCGCGATACGGATCATTCCGCCGGCACGCCGCGAGCGGTCTTCCGGGCACCCGCGGCCACCCTGAACCTGCGATCGGACAGCGACAATCCGCCACCGAGAGACATGATGATCGCGCCTGCCCAGATCCAGTTGGCGAAGGGTTTGATGTAGGTCCGAACCGCCCAGCCGCCGCCGACCTGCGGATCACCGATGACGAGGTAGAGATCGCGGAACACGCCGTTGTCGATGGCGGCTTCGGTCGTGGGCATCCCCGCCACCGGATAGACGCGCTTTTCGGGATAAAGGACCGCCTCAACCCGTCCGTCCTTGGTCATGGTCAACTCTGCCATGGTCGACAGGTAATTCGGCCCCTCGACCCTGCGAACCTCGCCCAGCGTGACTTCGTAGGCGCCAACGCTGAAGGTTTCGCCTTCGCGAGCCACGCGGATGTCCTCGATCTCCCAGGCAGTCATCGCGGCGATCCCAAAAATCGTGATGCCGAACCCCGAATGCGCGACGATACGCCCCCAGTCTGCACGCGGCAGCCGAAGCGCACGGCCCAGCTTGCCGGACAGATCGTTTCCGGTGCGAAGCCACAGATCCGAGGCAGCTCCAAGCACCAGCCAAGCACCGATGAGGGCGCCGATCGGCGCCATAAGTGTCCGCTCTGTCTGAACCACCCAAGTCAGCGCGCCTACGGCGAAAGCGACCAAGATGGCGATCCAGAGCGGCCCCAAGACCCTCCCAAACTTGCCCCTCTTCCAGGGCAGGACCGCGCCGATCGGAAGGATGGCCGCCAGAACCAGCATGAACGGAGTGAAAGCGGCGTCAAAGAAGGGAGCGCCGACCGAGAGTTTCCGATCCCACAGCATCTCGGCCACAAGCGGCCAGATTGTCCCGATGAAAACCACGAAGGTCGCGACCGCCAGCAACACGTTGTTGGCGACCAGAGCACTTTCCCGGCTGACCACACCGAAAACGCCCTTGGCCTGCATTCCTCCAGCGCGCGCTGCGTAAAGCGTCAGGGCACCGCCCATGAAAACGCCCGTGATCGCCAGAAGGTAAACGCCGCGTTCCGGGTCGTTGGCGAAGGCGTGAACGCTGGTCAGAACGCCCGAGCGCACGATGAACGCACCGATCAGCGAGAAGCCGAAAGCCAGGATCGCGAGCAGGATCGTCCAGGATTTGAGCGCCTCGCGCTTCTCGACTACAATAGCCGAATGCAGCAGCGCGGCCGAAATGAGCCACGGCATGAAGCTCGCATTCTCGACCGGATCCCAGAACCAGAACCCGCCCCATCCCAATTCGTAATAGGCCCACCAGGACCCAAGCGCGATACCGAGGGTCAGGTTCAGCCAGGCCAGAAGCGTCCAGGGGCGCACCCACCGTCCCCATGCGGCATCGACGCGACCTTCGATCAGGGCCGCCACCGCGAAGGAAAAGCTCATCGAAAGCCCCACGTAGCCCAGGTAGAGAAACGGCGGATGAAACGCCAGGCCAGGGTCCTGCAAGAGCGGGTTGAGGTCCTGCCCGTTCATCGGCGGGTTCTCGAGCCTGACGAACGGATTCGACGTAAAGATCAGAAAGCCCAGAAACGCGACGCCGATCGAAGCTTGCACACTCAGGACCCGCGCTTTCAGGCGCTCGGGCAAGTTGCCACCGAACAACGCCACGAGCGCACCGAAGACGGCCAGGATCAGGCACCAGAGCAGCATCGAGCCCTCATGGTTTCCCCAGACGCCTGTGACCTTGTACAGCATCGGCTTCAGCGTATGCGAGTTCAGCATCACCAGCCGAACCGAAAAATCACTGGTCACGAATGCGTAGGTCAGCGCCGAGAAAGAGAAAGCCAGAAGCGCCGCCTGAGCGTTGGCTGCCGGTTCGGCCACGGCCATCCAGCCGCGCCAGCCCTTATGCGCTCCGACGAGCGGCAGCACGAATTGAACGCAGGCCACCAGAAGGGCCAGGATCAGGGCAAAGTGTCCGGTTTCGACGATCATGGACGAGACCCTATTCCGGGCTTGCGTGGAAACCAAGCCCCCCGGACGGTTGGTCGCGGCCTGTTGATCAGGACATCAGAAGATGCAGGACGGTCGAAACGACAAGCGCAAGCGCGACCGGCATGCCCCAGAGTCTCTGCGCCAGCCCAAGCGAGCGTCCGATCACCGCGAAGTGCATCATCACGCCTACGAAGTAGACCCCCAGAAGCAACAGAAGAACCGCACTCTCGTGCATCGGCCCCGGTCGCTCCATCAGGTTGTAGACCCACCACCATCCCATCACGCAGGCAGCACCCGCCCAGGAGAACGCCATGCCCACAGCCAGAGGCGTCGCGCGTTGCATCCAGAGCCAGAGAAAGGTCAGCGACACCATGGCCGCCATGAGCGTGAAGGCGCCGTAGCTGATCTCGTAGGCCGCCTCATAGCCCAGACCCAGATAGGTCAGAAGCACCAGAAGGCTCACAACACCCATCAACCTGAAAGCCTGTGTCATCGTTCCAGCACCTCGCGCAAGGCCATATCCAGCAAGTCGGCGGCCTCGTTGTTCCGAACCATCGCGGCCTGAAGGCGTCGCCCGATCAGAAGTCTGCGAAACCTCTCGAGAAAAGCCTTCATTCTCAGCTCCTTGGCATCCGCTCGCGGATCACGGTGGCGATCTCGGTCAGAACCATGGCGTTCTTGTCCAGAACCTCGCGCGTTGCCAGGTCCTTTTGGAAATCCCGCCAGAGCAGGAAGAACACCAGAACGACCCAAGGCCCGTGGTCCGAGACCAGCTTGAACAGAAGGTCACCGTCCAAGGCTCCGCCTCCAGTCGTCCAGCGCCGCGTTAGGCGCGTCACCGTCGTCGACAGACGCCGGCGAGGAGGCCCCAGCTGCGACGTCCTCCATAGGTTGCGCTTCATCCTCCCGAAGGGGCATTTCGGCACGCAGGTCTTCAAGCGCTCGGATGTTTCGCAAGACCTCGGGCGTCCGTGACAGCGTCTCGGCAAGCCCGCGTTGGAAACTCTGGGTCTTGGACTGATGCCTCGCCCCGAAATAGAACGATACGATAGCGCCCATGAGCCACCAGAGCGGTTCGGGCACGAGCGCGATTCCCTGCATGCGTGTCGCGAACCAGACCGGATCCGCCATCGCCGCTGCAAACAGTCCCAGCGTGCCGAACGCCAGCATCGGTCGCGGCAGCCTGTTCAAACCGTCTATCATCCGGTCGAACCAACCCTTGCGGGGGTGCCCGAACTCCGCTGCGAACTGCGCCAGCGCAGCAGCCGCGCGCGCTGCGTCGCGCACTTCGCCTGCTTCTGCGTTAGGACGGAAGACCTCGACCGTTTCCCGCAAGGCGTTGCGTCCGCCTCCAAACACCAAACCCATGAAGCTCTCGATCAATCCCATGACGCGACCCTCGCCCGGTGCTCTGCCTCGCTCAGGTGATATCGGGGAGCGATGAACTCCTCGGCGCGGGTGATCCAGCCGCCCTTGCCGCCGTCGCGTCGACGCGCATATTTCCGGCTGGCGGGTCGCCGGTCAGCCAGTGCGTAGTAGTAATTCCGCCGCTCGATCCCGTAGGCATCCGCGATGTGAGCCGGTGCCGCCACCGCTGCGCGTCCCGCCGCGTCGCGCGTTCGGGGACCGACAACGCCGTCGATAAGCACCGGAAAGCCCATTCGCCCAAGGAGCCGTTGCAGGATTCGCACCGCATTGCCGCCCGCGTTCACCTGCATGTCGAAGACGCTGGCGTGCAACACCTCGGGCAGGTCGGAAAGCCTGGCCGCGTGAAAATAGTGATCGATGAATATCTGCCGGGCTTGCTCCCGCGTCAGGATACGGACATCCGCTTCGCTCACCACTGAGTCTCCATCGAGATCCAGCCCCAGACGGCGCATGGTGTGAATCGTGACGCCATGGTTCGTCGCCCCTCCGGGATCGGAGGGATCGTTCACGAAACCGCCCTCTCGGGCCAGGATCTGATCAGCGATTGACAGGACTGTTGGCACCAGGCTCGCTCCGCATCGGAAGATGGCGGAACGATCTCAGGGCAGCATTAAAGGATTGAAAACTAGCCGTTCGGGTCCTGATAGACGCCCTGATCCTTCAGCGCGTCGATCACCTCTTTGGGCATGTAGGTCTCGTCGTGGCGGGCGAGAATCTCGCTCGCCTGAAAGACCCCGTCCACATAGCGACCGGTTCCCACCATACCTTCGCCTTCGCCGAAAAGATCGGGAAGAATACCCGTGTAAGATACCGGCACCGAGGCACCACCGTCCGTGACGACAAAAGTGACCGTCTCGCCCTGACCCCGAACCAACGTCCCATCCTCGACCAGTCCGCCGATCCGGAACACTTCCGTTGGCGGCGGCGGCGTCTCGGCAACCTCGGACGGCGAACGGAAGAATTGCAACGCGTCGGGCGCGGCGACGTAGAAGGCCCCGAATGCCGCAATCATCGCGACAACAGACAAAACAATCACCTGTACACGGCGCTGCTTCTTCAGACCCTTCATGGCGTTACCCCATAACTTCCTCTCTGCATTTGACCATCTTCACGCGCGATTTCAACGCGGCAGATCGCCCCTTTATCCTTTTCCGGATGTTCTGGGGAGAGCGAGGGGTGAAACCTCTCACCCGCGGATGCTCTCGGCGCCACCCTTCAAGGATACACCGGCGCCGCCATCAGGCCTGCCGTCTCATCCTCGCCCAGCATCAGGTTGGCGTTCTGGATCGCCTGGCCCGAAGACCCTTTGGTCAGGTTGTCGATCACAGCCACAACGGTCGCCCTACCGGAGACGCGATCTCCGACAACGCCGATGTGACAGAAGTTCGAAGCCCGCACATCCTTCATTTGGGGCACTTCATCCAGAGGAAGAACATGGATGAACACCTCGTCCCGGTAGGCCGCCGTCAGGGCGTCATGCACGGCATCCGGATCGCCCTTGACGTAGGACGTCAGCAAAATCCCTCGTGTCGCCGGGATCAGGTGCGGCGTGAACT
>CAZRNL010000178.1:0-6661 GCA_964601395.1 uncultured Silicimonas sp.
TGGCGCTGGCGCCGGTCGGCCTGACGGGGATGCAAAGCGCGGACGGCGAGATCAAGGCGGCGCGAGCCGCCGAGGCGTTCGGCGTGCCGTTTTGCCTGTCGACCATGTCGATCTGCTCGATCGAGGACGTCGCTGCGAACACGTCCAAGCCCTTCTGGTTTCAGGTCTATACCCTGAAGGATGACGACTTCATGCGCAGGCTTATGGACCGCGCGCGCGATGCCGGCTGCTCGGCCATCGTCATCACGGTTGACCTTCAAGTGATGGGCCAGCGGCACAAAGACCTCAAGAACGGGCTTTCGGCCCCTCCGAAGCTGACCCCGGCTTCGGTGGCCAACATGATGACGAAGGTTCCATGGGGTCTTGAAATGCTGCAGACCAAGCGGCGCTTCTTCGGGAATATCGTTGGACATGCCAAGGGCGTGTCGGACCCTTCTTCGCTGACATCGTGGATCGCCGAGGCCTTCGATCCGTCGCTGAATTGGGACCGGATCGCGAAGCTGATGGAGATGTGGGGTGGCAAGGTCGTTTTGAAAGGTATCCTGGATGTCGAGGACGCCCGGAAGGCAGCCGAGCTTGGTGCCGACGCCATCATCGTTTCCAACCACGGCGGACGGCAGCTTGACGGCGCATTATCCTCGATCCGGATGCTGGAGCCCATCGTCGAGGCGGTCGGCGACAAGGTCGAGATCTGGCTGGACGGCGGCATCCGCTCGGGCCAGGACGTCCTGAAGGCCGTAGCGCTCGGAGCCAAGGGCACCATGATCGGGCGAGCGTTTGTCTATGGTCTGGGAGCGATGGGCGAGAAGGGCGTGACACAGGCGCTGGAAGTGATCCACAAGGAGCTCGACACCTCCATGGCGCTCTGCGGAAGACGCGATATCCGAACTGTTGATCGCGAAATTCTGCTTGTACCGAAGGGCTTTTCCGGAGAGTGGGACTGAGTCGCCCAGCGGTGCTTCGGTAGACAATTCTCGCGCATGAAGCGCACTGTTTCGGGTTGGTGCAAAGATGTCGCTTCGGGCTCCTTATTGCGGCCCATTTGATGCCATTTTCTTGCCGTATTCTGTCCGTGTGCGTAGAATCGCCCCATGACCAGTATCCTTGATCATCAGTGTTCCAGAACGTCCGTGACCGCAGTTCTTCTTGCGGCAGCACTTGCCGTGCCCGCAGTGGCGCAATCGGCGGCATCGCTCAGCGGGTCGGTCGAGTTTCCCGCTGAAACGGCAGCTATCGTCGCCGCCACGACGGCACTTTTCGATGCGGTTGAGGGCGATCCCGCACCGCGCACGGGACGTCCGGTCATTCTGGCTCCAATGGACGCCACGCCCGCCAATTTTGATCTTCCCGACGAAAAGGCCGGTATCCTGACAGCCAGAGGCGATGTGCGTCACCTGACCGGATTTCGTATCACCTGGTATCCCGTCGAGCGTTTCCTCGGATCAGTCGATTTCATGGGAACCTGGGAGGGCAACAAGAATCTTGTCTGCGGGTCCATCACCTGGGATCTTAGCGATCCCCATCTGCCGGTTCTGGACGATGTCTCGGCAACATTCGTCGATATAGGAGAGTTGTCGCGGAACACGGATGAGGACATCCACGCCGCGCTTCTTGAGGCGAACTGCGCCTATGGCGCGATTGAAGCGAACTACACGATTTTCGAGTAGAAGCGAGTCAGGGAGGGCGATGCCGCCAATGCCCGGCAATCTGCCATCTCCCGGTGCTGTCTTCCTTGATCACACTGGCCATTTCATTCCAGACGAACAGGTCGCTCGCGCAGCGTTAACAACGCTCGGGTTCACCGTCACTCCCTTCTCGGCGCAGGTCCAGCCTGATCCGCGCACTGGGGAGGCGAACCTGACCGGTACCGGCAATATCTGCGTGATGCTGCGCGAAGGCTATCTCGAGTTCCTGGTCCAGACCGCTGACACACCGCTTGGCCAGGAGTTCCGGCAGGCTCTGGACAGACGGGCGGGCTTGCACCTTCTCGCCTTGGGGGTCAGCGACACAGCTGAGCGGCACGCGGCCTTGCTGGCGGCGGGACTTCCGATGCGTCCCCTCGTGCATTTCTCGCGCGAGGTCGAAACCGAAACAGGTAGTCTGGAGGCGTCCTTCACCGTGGCTCGGCTGAAGGCTGGCGCCATGCCGGAGGGGCGGGTCCAGATCTGCACGCACCACACTGAAACGGCACTCTGGCAACCCCGCTGGACCGATCACCGGAACGGCGCTCGGGGTCTTCTGGCGATGGTGATTTCATCGCCCGATCCCGCGGAAACCGCTGATCGCTACTCGCGCTTCATGGGCCGCGAGGCGGTACCATGGGATGATGGGTACCGGATCGGATTGGAGAGGGGAGCGCTGGAAATCTTGCCAGAAACCCGGATGGGCGAGGTGGTCGGCGAAGAAGTTGCGCCCGGCGAACCGGTCTTCGCCGCGGTTCGGATCGCAGTGGAACGTCTCGAACATCTGACCGAGATCGCTTTATCGGAAGGGATCAGCCCGCGCGCGACACAGCACGGGATTGCCATTCCGTTCGGGCCCGGACTTGGACGCGGCGCGTGGCTCTTCGAGGAGGCCAAGCAAGCCTGAACTTTTCCCTTCCCATCCGGTCCAATCCCCGCTATAGCCCGCGCCTCATGGCGGACACCCTTGGAGGCCGCCGAAACCTGAAATTTGGAGAATACCCATGGCTGGAGAGATCCCGGATCTTAACGCCACGGTGCGGACGGGGACAGGCAAGGGGGCCGCCCGTCAGGCTCGCAGAGAGGGCCTCGTACCTGGCATCGTGTATGGAGGCGGCACGGATCCGCTTCCGATAAACCTTCCCTATAACGTTCTTTACAAGCAGCTCAAGCGCGGCCGGTTCCTGGCGACGCTGTTCAACCTCAAGGTCGACGGTCACGACGACGTCCGCGTCATCTGTCGGAACGTCCAGCGCGATGTGGTCAAGGACTTGCCGCGTCACGTGGACCTGATGCGTCTCAAGCGCACCTCGAAGATCGCGCTCTATATCCCGGTCGAGGTCGTGGATCAGGACAAGTGTCCCGGCATCCGCAAGGGCGGCGTCCTGATCATGGTGCGCCCCGAGGTCGAGCTGAAGGTTACCGCGGGCGATATCCCCGAGAAGGTCGTCGCGAGCATTGAAGGACTTGAGATCGGCGATACACTGACGATCTCGATGCTGAACCTGCCCGAAGGCGCGGTTCCGACGATCGACCGTGATTTCGTGATTGCGAACATCCAGGCTCCGTCGGGTCTGGCGTCGCAGGCCAGCGAGGACGATGATTCCGTCGCTGATGCGGACGAGGATGAGGCTGGCGGGGAGTAATCCGCGCCGAACTGCTGAAGGCTTCGAAAACGGCGATCCGGAAGGATCGCCGTTTTCATTTCCAGCACGTCGAGGCGGTTCAACAGAGTTTCCTTCAACGCCCAACTCCGCCCGTCAGGCTGGGGCACGCCAGGCGCAATGCGGGCGCAATCATCCTACCTTCGGGACGCCGCCCTGCATAACGGTCAGGAACCAGTCGGTGTCGATGTTCCCGCCACAAAGGATGACGGCGACCTCACGTCCCGCCATTCGCTCTGTCTCGTTCATCAAGGCCGCCATTGGTGCAGCCCCTGCGCCCTCGGCCAGATTGTGAATGTCGCGGTAATAGACGCGGATTGCTTCGGCCACGTCTTCGTCGCTGACGGTGACGATCCGCTCGGCACCGGGACCGTAGATGTCCAGTGCGTCCTTGACCGGTACCCGAACCGCCATGCCGTCGGCGAAGGTGCGCGGCGGTCCAGTCTCGATCGGGCGTCCCGCCTCGACCGAGAGCTTCGCGGTTTGGGCAGTCTCGCTCACGACACCCACGATCTTCGTTCCTAGCTTCAGTGCGTCCCGTGCAGCAATGCACCCGCAAATCCCCGATCCGCAGCCGATCGGGACATAAAGGGTATCGATCTGCGGCTGCGCCGAAAGCAGCTCGTAGGCATAGGTCGCCACACCCCGCACAAGTTCACGGTCAAAGGGCGGCACGAACGTCAGACCCTCGGTCTGCGCCACGCGAAGCGCTTCTTCCTTCGCTTCGTCGAAATCTGCTCCAAAGTCTATCAGTTCCGCCCCGAAGGCGCGCATCGCCGCGTTCTTCTCGACTGAATTGCCATGGGGCGCATAGATGACCGCGCGCAGGCCGACCGCTGTCGCGGCACGGGCTTGGCCTTGGCCGTGATTGCCTCGGGTCGCGGTGACGATGCCGGGACTGTCTGGATGGGCACGGCACAACCAGTCGATGAAGGTGATCGCGCCCCTGACCTTGAACGACCCCGTAGGCGTATGGTTTTCGTGCTTGACCCAGACCTTGCAGCCAAGCCGAGCCTCAAGTTGTGGCCAGGCGTATTGCGGAGTGGGCTGCATGGCAGACTTCACCAGACGATGGGCATCCTCGATTTCATTCAAACTGAACATCACAGCTCCTTCCCTCTGGCGGAAGTATCCCGTGGGGGTCTGGGGGAGCAGGGCTCCCCCGGTCTGTCGCCGACACAGTCTGCGATGCAACTCATGCCAGGTCCGACCACTTGAGTTGAGTGTTCCTTACCACGGCACGCGTCAGTCTTTTGCCCACGACCTTCGCGAAATCGTAGCCCGCGATCTCGCCGGATCCAGGACGGCGTCCCCAGATATCGGATTCGGCGATGACATGCCCCTCGGGCAGGTCCCGATCGGCGACCACGCTTGTGCGGGCAAAACGATAGACCGCCTCCTCGGGGCCGGTGCGGGACTTTTCGTTGTGCAGCGCCACCCAGATTTCGCGGCTGCGGTCGATGAGATGACGCAGTTCGGAAGGGTCCATCGAGCATGAGATGTCCGGCCCCTCGCGATAGCGCGTGTCGGTAAAGTGCCGCTCCAGGATCGAGGCCCCGAGCGCCACCGAAGCAAGCGCCATTTCGGGGCCGATGGAATGGTCGGAGAATCCGACGACCGCGTTCGGAAAGGCAGCACGCAGGTCGGTGACGCCCTTCAGCGAGACGATCTCGGGAGGCGACGGATAAAGATTGGTGCATTCGAGCAGCGCGTAGTCGATGCCGGCCTCGTCCAGGATCGCCACCGAACGGGCGATGGACTGGATCGTCTGCATGCCAGTGGACATGATGACGGGTTTACCCTTCGCCGCGATATGCCGGATCAGCGGAAGGTGGTCTGCCTCGCCCGAGCCGATCTTGTAGGCCGGCACGCCTTGCTCGTCTAGCCAGTCTGCGGCGGCACGGGAAAACGGCGTGGAAATCCAAATCAGGCCAAGCTCTTCCGTGTGGCGTTTGAGTGCGGCTTCGTCGTCGGGTGACAACGCGCACTCCTCCATCACCTGCCAGATCGACTTGCCGCCGGCGTTCGGGGGCAGGATGGACTTGGCCTCCTCTGTCATCTCGTCCCAGACGAAATGCGTCTGGTGCTTGACGATTTCGGCGCCGGCCTTGGCTGCCAGCGTGACCATGTGGCGCGCGACGTCCAGATCTCCGCCGTGGTTGATGCCGATCTCGGCGATGACTAACGGGGGCTCGCTGGGTCCGACCTTGCGGTGGGCAATCTGCATGGAACGTATCTCCTTGTGCCAAGGTCTAGCGATCCCGATTGGGTTGCGAAACCCGATTGTTGCAAGACGCATGGTGAGAGGCAGCAGATTTGGGCGAGGGGCTTCTTGGATTGGACCACGGAGAAGGGGGTTGCGTTGCGGCCGTTTCCCGGGTTTCGGTTCACCTCATGATCCGACCCATCCTTCCGGGCTCTCCTGGACCACGATACCGCCTGTTTCTCGTGGCACATGCTGCGCTTCTGGCGCTGGGCGAACCGCTGGTCTGGCGGTACTTTCGACGCCGCGCCGTCGGTGACCCGGCCTATGGCGAGTGTCTGGAGGAGCGCCGGGGCGAGGGGATGTCCTTCGAGGCGGACGTCTGGGTGCACGCGGTGTCGCTGGGCGAGATGAAATCAGCCGTGCCGATGGTGCGTTTGATCCTGGACGCTGGCTACCGGGTAGTGACCACGCACGCGACACCGGCTGGGCGCAAGGCGGCCAGTGACGCATTCGCCCGCGAAATCGCGGCGGGAAGCCTTGCCGTGCGCTACGCGCCGATCGACCGACAAGGTTACTGGGCACGGTTCTTCGCCAGCACCCGGCCGAAGGTGGGACTGGTCATGGAAATGGAATTCTGGCCTGGGATGATCGAGGCGGCTGCGCAGGTCAGGGTGCCGCTCTGTCTCGCCAACAGCCAGGTGCCATCGAAAAGCTTTCCCCGGGCGCTCTGGCTCGCGCGTCTCTTCGGACATCCGGTTGCCCGGGCAGCCGCCGTCTTTGCCAAGTCGGGGCGCATGGCGGACCGGTTTCGGGCTCTTGGTGTCAGCCGGGTGGAGGAAGTGGGCGAGACGCGCTTCGACTTGGTGGTCCCCGAGGCGCATCTGGCGGCAGGGCATGCGCTGGGCGAGGCGTTGGGCAAGCGCCCGGTCCTGACATTCGCCAGCGTGGTGGCTGGCGAAGAGACGACCTATATCGGCGCGCTCCGCACGTTGCTGAACGATAAACCGAAGCCATTTGTCATCTGGGTACCGCGCGCACCGGAGCTTTTCGCGAAGACTCTGACGGATCTCAAGGATGGCGGACTGACGGCGGTTTCGAGATCGGAGGTC
>CAZRNL010000179.1:0-6612 GCA_964601395.1 uncultured Silicimonas sp.
CTGTCCCTGTCCGCCTCGACCGTCCGCCCGGAGGTTCAAGAGTTCCTGTCCCAGGCGGATGTGGTTCTCGCGGTCGGAACGGAATTGTCCGAGACCGACAGCTTCGTCGACCGGCTGGATATCCGAGGACAGATCATCCGTATCGACATTGACCCCACCAAGATAAATGACCTCTATCCCGCGTCCATCGGGATCGTTGCGGACGCGGGGCTCACCATGGCCGAGTTGGAGAAGGCCCTCTCGGCCATACCCGTGAACCCCGGCGACGGCGATCGCTTGGTGCCAGATGTGCGGTCCGACATCAACTCCGCTCTTTCGGCCTCCGAGCGTCGGCACCGACGGCTGTTGGCCCTACTGGACAGAATCGCGCCAGCGGACACGGTCTGGTCGGGGGATGCATGCCAGCTCGTCTATACTGGCGCCTTTGCCATGCCTGTCCGGAAACCGCGACACTGGTTCTATCCGGCCGGGTTCTGTGCGCTTGGAAATGCCTTGCCGAATGCGATCGGCGCCAAACTCGCACGCCCACAATCGGCAGTTGCGGTGCTGGCGGGGGATGGCGGTTTCATGTTCACAATGCCGGAACTACTGACCGCGGCGGAACTGGATCTCTCCTTTCCGATCATCATCTGGGATAACGGGGGCCTGAAACAAATCCAGGACGACATGGACATGCGGGGTATTAGCCGTGTCGGTGTCGAGGGGGCCAACCCCGATTTCGCGGCGCTCGCACGGGCTTGCCGCTGCGACGGTCTGGTTGCCGACAGCGAGGCATCTTTCGTCGACGCGTTCCGTGCGGCCTTCTCGGCGGGGCGACCGACCGTGATTGTCGTGCGGGAAAACGACGACTGGCTGGTTGAGGGCTAAGTATGGATTCAGGGAAAACGCCAGCGGCCTTTGACAGCCGATCGAAACTCGAACTGCATGGCACCAGGATCGAGGTGTCGTCAAGCATTGCTGCTGCCTGTCTGACCAAAATCCTCGAGGCGCTCGGCGTATTTCCAGACATCGCGTGCGAGGTCGCAGACCATCTTGTCGATGCCAACCTGTCCGGGGTCGAAAGCCACGGTGTCATGCGGATCCTTCAATATGCGGATCAGTATCGCTCAGGGCACATACGACCGCGAGCGCGGCCAGAATTCCGGGCTTCCCCAGCCGGCGCACTGGAGGTTGACGGGCTTGGCGGCATCGGAATTCCGGCAATGCGCCTTGCGTATGAAGAAAGCTGCAGGATTGCAAAAGAGGCCGGTATGTCAGCAGTTGCAATTCGCAATGTTGGTCACACGGGACGACATGGCTTCTTTGCCGATCAGGCGGCGGAGAAGGGCTTATTGACAATCCTGACCGGGGGTGGAAAGCGAGAGCAATGGCGGCAGGTTGCGCCCCATGGCGGTTTGAAGGCCATGCTTCCGACTAATCCTTGGTGCATGGGCTTTCCGGGCGGGCATCACGGTGCCAACGTTCTCGACTTCGCCACCTCGAAAATCGCCGGAGGCTGGATCTATGCGGCTCGCTCTGCAGGCGCACTACTCCCGGAAGGCTGCGTGATCGACCGGATGGGCAATCCCACTCGAGATCCCGAGGATTACTTTAACGGCGGTGCAATCCTGCCTTCGGGAGAGCACAAGGGCTTTGCCCTAGCGCTGATGTCCGAATTGATCGGCGAGGCCATGCTTGGCCCGGTGAGCGTCGAGTGCAACTGGCTCCTAATCTGTTTGGATACTCGACGGTTCCGTACCGGCGACACCATGCGGGAAGCCGCCGAAGGCATCCTAGCGGATCTCCGTAATTGTCCGCCAGCTCCCGGTTTCTCGCGCGTTGAGATCCCTGGTGAGCGCGAGCGCGAACATCGCGTCGCCGCGAAAGGAGTTATCGCTGTTCCGGAAAGAACTTGGAAGCAGATCGAGGACCTCGAAAGAAACCTCGTTGCAAGCGAAGCCCCATGTACCGCACCCGAGTAATTCTGGTTGGCCAAAGGGTAAACACTCGTCGGGTGAATATCGGGAGACGCCGGGCTATCACATCACGACAAACAGGAGTGATGTACGATGCAGGTTGACGGTCTTTCCGCGCTGGTTACTGGCGGGGCATCGGGTCTGGGATTGGCCGCCGCCGAGGCTTTGATCAAGGCAGGCGCCAGGGTCGCCATTCTGGACCTGAACGAAGCGAAGGTGTCGCTGATGGCTGATGCGATCGGCGCCGTGGGTGTCGCCTGTGACGTGACCGACCCGGACGCCGTGTCCGAGGCATTGGCAAGGGCCGAAGGGCACAACGGACCCATCCGCATCAATGTGAACTGCGCCGGTATCCCGGGTGGCATGCGGCTTGTCGGGCGCGACGGTCCGGTGGACATGGCCGCCTTTGCGCGGGTCATCGACGTCAACCTCATGGGAACGGTCAGCGTCATGACGAAATGCGCCGCCCGAATGATGGCGCTGGAGCCTCTGAACGAGGATGGCGAGCGCGGGATCATCATCAACACGGGGTCGATCACCGCTGTTGAAGGGCAAATCGGGCAGGGGGCCTATGTGGCGTCCAAAGGGGCAATCGCCAGCCTCACCCTGCAGGCCGCAAGGGAATTCATGCCGCGGGGGGTGCGGGTCATGACGATCGCCCCAGGTCTGTTCAAGACACCCATTGCCGATCACATTCCGCAGGAGGTCATGGGCGGGATGCTGGATGGCCGCATGTTTCCGAACCGGTTCGGGGACCCCTCGGAATTCGGTCGGCTCGCGGTCGATATCATCCGGAACCCGATGTTGAACGGCGAGATCATTCGACTCGATGCGGGTGTTCGGCTTCAGGCGCGGTAAGTCTCGCGGATTCGTCTGTTTTCCGGGTCGTTTTCAGCCGTTTCGATCAACCAGTCCCGGAATTTCTGGGCATCCGGATGGTCGCGACCTGTTTCGGGCGAGATGAGATGGAAGGCCTCCTGCAAAGGCGCTTCGATACTGAATGGTTCGACGAGTCGTCCTCGCTCTGTTTCGATGCCTAGCATCGAGGAGCGGGCCAATGCCACCCCGCCACCGCGTGATGCAAACTCGAATGCCAACAGAGACGTATCGAATTGCAGGCCCTGGCCCGAATTGATGCCACCTGCCTTTGCGTATCTCAGCCAATCAGCCCAGCCTTCCTCGTAGCCAAGCACATGCAGGAGACGGTGGTGGGCAAGGTCCGCCGGCTTCCTGATCGGATGTTCGCCTTCCAGAAGTGATGGTGCGCAAACGGGCTTGATCACTTCCCACGTCAGTCGATCAGCCTTGTAACCCGGCCAGCGTCCCGTACCGTACTGGATGTCGAGGTCAAATCGCTCGTTGTCGAACTGGTCGCCCCAGACACTGGAGACAAGACGGACCTCGGTATCAGGGTGGCGATCAAAGAAACCCTGAAGCCGGGGCGCGATCCAGTTGACGGAATAACCGACCGGCGCGCGCACCGTCAGCACCTCGGAGCGCCTGAGCCCGAAAACCTCTTCTGTGCCTGCCGCCAGGCGTTCGAAACCGTCGCGGACCTTGGGCAGATAGGCCGCGCCGACTTTGGTCAGAACAAGACTGCGAGGTTTGCGCTCGAACAGGGGTTCGCGCAGGTAGTGCTCCAGAAGCTTCACCTGCTTGCTGATCGCGGCCTGAGTGAGGTTCAGCTCCTGGGCGGCATTGGTGAAACTCAGATGCCGCGCCGATGCCTCAAAAGCGCGTAGCCAGGTCAGATGTGGAAGGCGTCGGGTGCTCATGGCCAACTCATGCATAAATATTGTTTGGTTATAGGGTGATTATAGGTCGCTTGAAAGCCATGTTCGAACAGGCGCAGGATGGAGCCGGAATCCATCGGAGGTGCCGCCTTGCCCATCGACTGCAACCTTGGTTTTGACCCGCAACGCCTGCGGCGCATATCGCAGTGGATGGAGGCCCATGTCCGCGAGGGGCGGCTGAGCGGTCTGGCCGTTCAGATCACAAGACGGGGGGAGGTCGCGTTTTCCGAGCGCGCGGGGTATGCCGACACGCCTACGCGCCAGCCCGTCACCCCCGATACGATCTGGCGCATCTATTCGATGACCAAACCGGTCACCTCGCTCGCCCTGCTGATGCTGTATGAGGAAGGGGCGTTCCAGTTGGATCAGCCCGTTGCCGATTTCCTGCCGGCCTTTGGTGCGCCCCGGGTCTGGAAGGGGCCGGGCCATGCGTTGAACGCAACCGAACCGGCGCGACGTCAGGTGACCATCCACGACCTGCTGACCCATCAGGCGGGCATCGTTTATGGCGACCCACAGGGTAATGCTCTGGAACAGGCCCTGTCGGCAGCCGGGCTCGATTTCGACCGCAGTTTTAACACCATGGCCGAGGCCGTCGATGCGCTGGCCGGGTTTCCGCTGGCTTTTCATCCGGGCGAGCGTTGGTTCTATGGCCTGTCGACCGATGTTCTGGGCCATCTTATCGAAGTCATCAGCGGGCAAACGCTTGGCCCCTTCCTGAAGGCCAGGATCTTTGACCCTCTGGGCATGGAGGACACCGGGTTTTCGGTGCCTGCGGACAAGGCCAGCCGGTTGGCCACGCTCTATGACCACAGCTCCGGGGGCTTTTACCCGTCGGCGAACCAGGACCGGTGCATCGCGCCGGTGACGCTGGAAAGCGGCGGGGGTGGGCTCGTTTCGACGATGGCGGATTACCAGCGTTTTGCGACAATGCTGTTGCGACGTGGTGGCTTTGACGGTGGAATGCTGCTCGGCCGCAAGACCTTTGATCTGATGGTGTCGAACCACATGGGCGGCGATCTGGCCAGCCGGGGGCAGGCGCATTTCAGCGAAACCACATTCGAGGGGATCGGGTTCGGCCTTGGGGTTTCGGTGATGCTGGACCCAGCGCGGGCCAAGATCGTTGGTTCACCCGGAGAGTTCGCTTGGGGCGGCATGGCCTCGACGGCTTTCTGGGTTGACCCGGTCGAGGAAATGACCGTGATCCTGATGACTCAGCTGATCCCCTCCAGCGCCTACACCCTGCGGCGGCAACTTCGTGTGCTGAGCTATCAGGCGCTTGTCGACTGACCGTTCAAGTGTTTGGAAGTGCGTCAGCCCCAAGGTGGCAAGCGACGGACAATCCGCCGGGCAAGTCGCGCAGCGGCGGAGTGATGCTGTCGCAGGTGCCGGGAATCACATGGGTGCACCGATTGGCAAACGGGCAGCCCTTGGCGCCAATGATCACGCTACCAGCGCTGGCGGCCTTGGCCTCGCCGGTATCCGCGACCCCTTCCAGCCAGCCTTGACGCATCTCCGGGACCGAGGAAAGAAGGAGCTTGGTATAGGGGTGAAATGGCGGGCTGAAGACGGCCTTTGACGGTCCCTTTTCGACCACCCGGCCGGCATAGAGCACCACCACCTCATCCGCGAAAGAGGCGACGGTTGATAGGTCATGGCTGATGAACATATAGGCCACGCCCAACTTGTCCTTGAGCGATTTCAGAAGCTCGATCACCCCTGCCGCGACCACGGTATCCAGCGCCGAGGTGACCTCGTCACACAATATCACCTTGGGGTCCGCGGCCAAAGCGCGGGCAAGGTTGATGCGTTGCTTTTGCCCGCCTGACAATTCGCCCGGGAAACGCGTAGCAAAGCTGCGCGGCAAGTCGACCAGTTCCAGAAGGTCGCCCGCCTTTTCGACCCGCGCGCGTCCCTTGAGGCCCTGATAGAACTCCAGCGGGCGGCCCAGGATATCACCAATCCGCTGACGCGGGTTCAGCGCGGTATCGGCCATCTGGAACACGATCTGACAATCCTTGAGCGTATCGCGGGGGCGATCCTTCACGCTGGGGGCGGCAACCTTCCCATCGAGCCTAATTTCTCCCTCGCGCAGCGGCGTCAGGCCGGCGACGACCCGCGCCAGCGTGCTTTTCCCACAGCCGCTTTCACCAATCACCCCCACGACCGATGCCGCAGGAACATCAACTGATACATCCGACAGGATGGTCAGCGCCCCATAGCCTGCCGTGATGTTTCGCGCGGAGATGACGGGCGCTTGCGCCACGCTGGCGTCAACGTGGTCAACCAGATGCGGCGCGGGCCGGACGGCATCCATCAGCGTGCGGGTATATTCGTGCTGCGGGTCATGCAGGATCTGGGCGGTTGGTCCTTCCTCGACCATGTCACCATTCTTCAGCACAAGAATTCGATCCGCGACCTGCGCCACGACCGCCAGATCGTGGGTGACATAGATTGCCGCCGTGCCCTGATCACGGATGATATCCTTGAAGGCTTTCAGCACCTCGATCTGTGTGGTCACGTCGAGCGCGGTGGTGGGCTCATCCAATATCAGCAAATCCGGCCCGCAGGACATGGCCATCGCCGCCATCAGACGCTGCAACTGCCCGCCCGAAACCTGATGCGGGAACTTTTCGCCCACGCTGTCGGGGTTCGGCAAATCCAGCTTGCGGTAAAGATCGACGGCTGTGGCGGTCAAACTCGCGGCATCGCCCGCGCCATGCCAGAGCGGCGCCTCGATCACTTGCTTGCCGATCCGAAGCGCCGGGTTGAAGCTGGCTGCCGCCGATTGCGCAACGTAGGACACTTCGTCACCACGAAGAGCATGGCGCTCATGCGGCGACAGCTTCATGATGTCGCGCCCG
>CAZRNL010000180.1:0-6578 GCA_964601395.1 uncultured Silicimonas sp.
GGTGTCGGCCGGCGACCTGATCGCGCTTTACATGGGTTTGGAGTTGCAATCGCTGGCTTTGTACGTCGTGGCTTCCCTGCGCCGCGACAGCGTCAAGTCGACCGAGGCGGGCCTGAAGTATTTCGTGCTTGGCGCGTTATCGTCGGGTCTGCTCCTTTATGGCGCCTCGCTAGTCTACGGGTTCTCGGGCACAACCGAGTTCGCCGGCATCATTGCGGCAGCGCAAGGCGAGGCCCCCTTGGGGCTGCTGTTTGGTCTGTCCTTCATTGCGGCGGGCCTGGCGTTCAAGGTGTCCGCCGCTCCGTTCCATATGTGGACGCCTGATGTGTACGAAGGCTCTCCCACGCCGGTGACGGCGTTTTTCGCCACGGCGCCCAAGATGGCGGCGATGGGGCTTTTCGCCCGGGTCGTGCATGATGCCTTCGGAGGCGTGGTCGGCGACTGGCAGCAGATCCTGGCTTTCCTGTCTGTAGCCTCGATGTTCCTTGGCGCCATCGCTGCTATCGGCCAGACCAATATCAAGCGGCTGATGGCTTATTCGTCCATCGCCCATATGGGGTATGCCCTGATGGGTTTGGCATCCGGTACGGAACAGGGTGTCGAGGCGATGCTGGTCTACATGGTGATCTACATCACAATGAACATAGGCACCTTCGCGTTCATCCTTGCGATGCAGAGGGATGGCCAGCCGGTCGTCGAGATCGGGGCGCTTACGCAGTTTTCCCGCCGGGATCCGTTGAAGGCGCTTTGCATGCTGGTGCTGCTGTTCAGCCTCGCCGGAGTGCCGCCACTGGTCGGCTTCTTCGCGAAATACACGGTGCTGCTGGCGGCCGTGGATGCTGGTCTGACATGGCTTGCCGTGGCAGGGGTCATCGCTTCGGTGATCGGAGCATTCTACTACCTTCGGATCGTCTATCTGATGTATTTCGGTGCTGAGGAGAGCGAGCTCGACGTGGGTGGAACCCCGCTTCTGTCGGTCTTTCTGGTTGCGAGTGCGGCAATCATGGTGCTGGGCGTGATCAATCTCTTCGGTATCGAAGGAGTTGCAGAAGCTGCGGCGGCCACGCTTGTCAGATAAAGGGATGTGTTTCGCGCCTCTTGCGCGATCCGCCGGAGGCTTTGCCTCCAGACCCCCGGAGTACTTCTGCAAAGAAGAAGGGGGCATGTCGCATGTCGCTTGATCCGCTTCCATGGCCCGAGAACACCGACCGGATCGTACTGGACGAAGTCGACAGCACTATGGCCGAGGCCGCGCGTCGTGCCGGGAGCCTGAACCGTCCTACGTGGATCATTGCGCGGCGTCAGACGGCGGCGCGGGGCCGACGGGGCAGGACCTGGGAGAATCCAGAGGGTAATTTTGCGGCGACCTATGTCTTTCGTCCGGGCGGCAACGCCGCGTCGGCCGCCTTGCGTTCCTTTATGGCGGCAAACGCGGTGTTCGAGGCGCTTGCGATGAAGGTGGATCGTGACCGGCTGGCGGTGAAATGGCCGAACGACCTGCTTCTGAACGGTGGCAAGGTGGCGGGTATCCTGCTGGAGTCGACCGGGCGGAATGGCAGCATCGACTGGCTTTCAATCGGGATAGGTATCAATCTTGTCGCTGTACCGAGCGACGTGCGAGACGCGACCTTTCCACCTGTCAGCCTTCTCGGTGAAGGCGGGCGTGATTGCGACTGTGACGAGATGCTTGCCCTGCTCGCCTCGCATGTCGCGACCGAGGAACGCATCTTTGCCGATCTCGGCTTCGGGCCCATCCGCGAGAACTGGTTGAAGAAGGCGGCGCGTCTGGGAGAAGTGATTACGGCCCGTACAGCGCGGGACGAGGTCACGGGTCTGTTCGAGACGGTGGACGAAGCCGGTCAGCTCGTGCTTCGAACGCCAAAAGGGCGTGTCGTCATCCCAGCGGCGGATGTCTATTTCTGAGGGAAGGTATCCCAGATGCTTCTTTGTATAGATTGCGGCAATACCAACACTGTCTTCTCGGTCTGGGATGGACGGCGCTTTCTGGCGACGTTCCGCGCCTCGACCGAACATCAACGCACGGCGGACCAGTATTACGTCTGGCTGTCGACGCTGATGGAGCACAAGGGCCTGCCGATGGAGATCGACGAGGTCATCATCTCGTCTACCGTGCCACGCGTGGTCTTCAACCTGCGCGTTCTGGCCGACCGATACTTCAAGACCCGGCCGCTGGTGGTGGGCAAGCCGGACTGTCTGCTACCTGTCCTGCCGCGGGTTGACGAGGGCACTTCGGTCGGGCCCGACCGGCTGGTCAACACGGCGGGAGCGTTCGACCGGCACGGTGGAAACCTGATCGTCGTCGATTACGGCACCGCAACGACCTTCGATGTGGCCGCCGATGACGGCGCTTACGTAGGCGGCGTGATCGCGCCGGGAGTGAACCTTTCCCTTGAAGCGCTGCACATGGCGGCGGCGGCCCTTCCCAACGTCGACATCACCAAGCCGCAGGGCGTGATCGGGACGAATACCGTGGCCTGCATGCAGTCGGGTGTATTTTGGGGATATGTCGGTCTGGTCCGCGAGATCACCGCGCGGATCAAGGAAGAATACGGCCGTCCGATGAAAGTCATCGGCACGGGAGGACTTGCGCCGTTGTTCTCGCTGGGAGACGTGCTATTTGACACCATCGAAGACGATCTGACGATGCACGGACTGACCGTGATCCATCGGTTCAACAAGGAAAATGCATGAGCAAGGACAGACTGATCTACCTGCCCCTAGGCGGGGCCGGGGAAATCGGCATGAACGCCTATGTCTACGGATGGGGCAAACCGGGCGCAGAGAGGCTGATCGTGGTCGATCTGGGCGTGACATTTCCGGATATGGACGGCTCGCCCGGCGTCGATCTGATCTTTGCCGATACCAGCTGGCTGGAAGAGCGTGCCGACCGGATTGACGGCATTTTCATTACCCATGCGCATGAAGACCATGTCGGCGCCGTAGGGCATCTCTGGTCACGGTTGCGGGCACCTGTCTATGCACGGAAGTTCACCGCTCACCACGCCGTCTACAAGCTGGAAGAGCAGGGGCAGGACGGCGAAGTCGTCAAGGTGGTCGAGCCCTGGCCTCAGACCACGACGGTCGGGGCCTTCACGGTCGGTTTTGTGCCGATCAGCCACTCCATCCCGGAATCCTCGGGACTGGTCATCGACACCCCTGCGGGACGGATCGTGCACAGTGGCGATTTCAAGCTCGACGCGACGCCTCTGGTCGGCGAACCCTTCGACGCAACCGTCTGGAGCGAGATCGGAAAGTCCGGTGTCAAGGCGCTGGTCTGCGACTCGACCAATATCTTCTCGCCGCATCAAGGCCGCTCGGAAGCGACACTGGGCCCGGCGATCACCAAGCTGGTGTCCGATTCCGCCGGCATGTTCGTGGCCACGACCTTCGCCTCGAATGTGGCGCGGGTGAAAACGCTCGCCGAGGCGGGTCAGGCGGCGGGCCGGACGGTCTGCCTTCTGGGTCGCGCTATGCGCCGGATGATCGAGGCAAGCATAGAGACCGGCGTGCTGACTGATTTTCCGAAGACCATTCAACCCGAGGACGCCGTCGAAATCCCGCGCGGCAACCTGATGCTGATCGTTACAGGCAGCCAGGGCGAGCGCCGCGCGGCGTCCGCGGCGCTGAGCCGCGGCAAGTATCTTGGGCTGTCGCTGGCCGAAGGGGATACTTTCCTGTTCTCATCCAAGACCATTCCCGGCAACGAGCGTGGTGTTCTGCGGATCGTCAACGCCCTGTCCGAACTTGGGGTGGACGTGGTGGACGACAGTTCGTCGTCCTACCATGTCTCGGGGCATGCAAACCGTCCCGACCTCGAGCAGATGCATCAGATCGTCGCTCCCGCGACCGTCGTGCCGATGCATGGAGAGCACCGGCACCTGCGCGAACACGTGAAACTTGCCGAGTTGCACGGACGGCAGGGCGTTCTCGCGCCGAACGGGACGATGGTGGACCTGACGGGCAAGTCCGCACGAGTCACGGAGTTCATCGAGACGGGGCGCACCTATCTGGACGGCAAGGTCCAGATCGGCGCAATGGACGGTGTCGTTCGCGACCGCATCCGCATGGCGCTGAACGGACTAGCCGTGGTCACGGTCATTCTGGAGGACGACGAGGCGCTTGGAGACCCGTGGGTCGAGATCATGGGCTTGCCCGACACCGGGCAGTCCAAAGCGGCGCTAGCTGAAGTCATGGAAGAGGATCTGAGCCAGTTCATGGCTCGGGCCGAGCGCAAGACGTTGTCGAATGACGACACGCTGGAGAAGGAAATCAAGCGCATCGCCAGGCAGAGCGCCGAAGGCGAGGTCGGAAAGAAGCCGGAAGTGGTCGTCATTATCAGCAGGCTGTCTTGATACCTGTCGTTTTCGATCTGGACGGGACGCTGATCGACAGCCTTCCCGACATCACCGAGGCGGCGAATGCCCTTCTACGAGACGAAGGCCAGCCTTCGATCGGGCCGGAAATCGTTGCCGGGTTCATCGGGTTGGGCGAGCAGGTCTTTCTGACCAGGCTCATTTCCGCGACCGCGCTTGTTCCGGACGATTTCGACCGTTTGATGCCCCGGTTCATCGAGCATTACCGAGGCGCTACCGGGAACACCCGGTTGTTTCCTGGCGTGCGCGAGGCGCTTGATCACTTCCGCGCGACGGGTGTGCCGATGGGACTTTGCACGAACAAGCCGTCTGTGCCGCTTTGGCCGGTGCTGGAGGCTGTCGGTATCCGTGGGGACTTCGACGTGATTGTCGCGGGCGACACGCTGGCGGCGCGCAAGCCCGATCCGGCACCCTTGCTCCACATCATGTCGGAACTGAATGTCTCTCGTTGCGTTTATGTCGGTGATAGTGAAACCGATGCCGAGACTGCGCAAAGGGCAAAGATGCCATTTGCGTTGTTCACAGAAGGCATTCGACAAAGTCCGGTCGAGGCGATCCCGCATGACGCGATCTTTTCGGACTTTGCAGATTTGCCGCGAATTCACGAGATGCTAGCGAAGTCATATCGAGATTGACTTCGATTTGATCCCCCAAACTATTGAAAGGAAGTACGAATGATTGAGAAGACTGGTTCCGCCCGTTGGAGCGGCGGTCTGAAGGACGGGAAGGGTCATGTGTCGACCCAGACCGGAAGTCTGAATGATCTGCCCTATAGTTTCGCGACGCGATTCGAAGGTGTATCGGGAAGCAACCCCGAAGAGTTGCTGGGCGCGGCCCATGCGGCTTGCTTCTCGATGGCGTTCTCGAATGTCCTATCGGAATACGATCTGAAAGCGGACAGCATCGAAACCGAAGCCAGAGTCTCTCTGGATCCGGCGATCGGGGCCATCTCGAAAATCCATCTGACGATGACGGCATCAATTCCCGGAGCGTCCAACGACGATTTCCAGGCGGCTGCGAAGAAGGCAAAAGAGAATTGCCCAGTCTCGAAGTTGTTCAAGGCCGACATCTCGCTGGATGCGACGCTGAGCTGAGAGCGACTGACGAGAAGGAAAAAGGGCCGGAGTAACTGGCCCTTTTCTTAGCCTGTCATGCGCTCTTCGAAACTCATGGCGATGAAACTTGGCATGTTATCGCCCATTCCGACGGGGCCGGAGTCCCTTGCGCGTCCCTCACGTCCGTCGCGCCGACTACGTGAGCGGTCTTGTGGGTCGCGCTTCGGCTCTGGGGAAGGCACCTCGGCACTTGGTGCGGTCTCGACCGCTGCCGCTTCCTGGGATTCAGTAGCTACTACCGGCGATTGCTCAGGCGTGTCCTCCCTGCGGCGGCGTTCCCGCCGGGGCCGGGCAGCGCGTTGCGGGCGGTCGGCCTGTTCAGCAGAAGCCTCGCCGGGCTCGGTCCGCGCCACGCCGGGAGCCGGTACGACTGGTATCGTCTTGCCTGTCAGCTTCTCGATGGCTTCGATCAGCTTTCCGTCCGCTGGTACGGCGATCATGATCGCCTTGCCATCGCGTCCAGCACGGCCGGTCCGGCCAATGCGGTGGATGTAGTCCTCGGAGTGGCTGGGCACGTCGTAGTTGAAGACGTGACTGACCGCCGGAACATCAAGACCACGAGCCGCGACGTCGGACGCGACCAGAAACCGAAGTGAGCCGTCACGGAATGCGTCAAGCGTACGCGTTCTCTGCGATTGCTCGAGGTCACCGTGGATCGGAGCTGCGTTGAGGCCGTGCGTCTTCAACGATTTCGACACGATATCAACGTCTGTCTTCCGGTTGCAGAAAACGATGGCATTGGTGCAGGCCGAGCCTTCGCGCGTGATCAGCGCTCGCAGAAGCTCGCGCTTCTCCTTTGCGGTCGTATCACGGCGGGCGGGTTTGATATGCACCACTTCCTGCGTGATCGTCTCACTTGCCGTCGCTTGACGAGCGACCTCTACGCGCGCCGGGTTCGACAGGAAAGTGTTGGTGATGCGTTCGATCTCGGGGGCCATCGTGGCGCTGAAGAAGAGCGTCTGGCGCGTGAACGGTGTCAGCGAGAAGATGCGCTCGATATCGGGGATGAAGCCCATGTCGAGCATCCTGTCGGCCTCGTTGACGACCATGATCTCGATGCCGGTCAGCA
>CAZRNL010000181.1:0-6575 GCA_964601395.1 uncultured Silicimonas sp.
GGCCCCAGGCTTTCGCGTTCCTGCAAGGCACCGGCCACATCGCTGGCCTTCAGGCCGTACACGCTTACCGCAAGGTCGCCCAGTTCCTGGAACAGGCGTTTCTTGCTGCTCGTCGCACCGACTGTCCTTACCGCGTCGGAACGCAGTATCTTGTTCAATTCCATCGCTACCGTGTCCCGCCGATAGTGACCGAAGTCAGATCCCAACCATTACCTAGTTCGGATCGATCCAGCCGATGTTTCCGTCGTCTCGGCGATAAACGATGTTCACGCCGGAGCCTTGCTTTTCGTTACGGAAAACCAGAACCGGTGCACCTGCCAACTCCATCTGCATGACGGCTTCGCCAACGGACAGCGAGGGTATCTTCGCTTCCATCTCTGCGATGATCATTGGCTGGAGTGTTTCAGGTTCCGATTCATCCGGTTCGTCCGATGACGCGAGGATATAAGAGGATGCCTGAAGAAGTTCAACCGGTTGGGGGCGGTCGCGGTGATGATCCTTCAGCCTGCGCTTGTAGCGCCGCAGTTGCTTCTCCATCTTCTCGGCGCAAGCGTCGAAGGCGGAGTAGATATCCGTCGCATGCGCCTTTGCCTGAGCCGTCAGGCCGGTAGACAGATGAACCGTGGATTCGCACACGAATTCAAAACCGCTTTTCGAGAAGACGATGTTCGCATCGGTCGGCCGACCGGCATACTTTCCCACGACCACGTCCATGTTCTCGCGCACATGAGTCTGAAGCGCGTCCCCGATGTCGATCTGCTTTCCGGTAATCTGGTATTGCATGGAAGTCTCCCTTGAGGCGAGCGGACCGCGACGTCAGTTGTCGCAGTGGGTGTCGGTCATTGAGGTAATGGAGAGAAAGGAAAACGATGCCCTGACGTGCGTGTCGCGGAGCAGATACACCTGTTCAGTCTTACAGACTTCGTTCGTTTTCATTGGGTTCATTGGGACAAAAGCCCGTGATGAAGTCAATGAGTCGTTTATGTGACAGGGTGCCGCTCAGGAAATCCGGAAGCTCTGGCCAAGATAGACCCGGCGCACCTTCTCGTCGCTGACGACTTCTTCCGCGGTACCGCTCATCAGGACGCCGCCGTCGTGCAGGATGTAGGCGCGATCGACGATCTCGAGCGTTTCGCGCACGTTGTGGTCGGTGATCAGCACTCCGATGCCGCGTTGCTTCAAATCCAGAACCAGATCGCGAATGTCGCCGACCGCAATCGGGTCGATGCCGGGGAAAGGCTCGTCAAGAAGCAGGTACTTGGGGTTGGCGGCCAGGCTTCGGGCAATCTCGCAGCGGCGACGCTCCCCGCCCGAAAGTGCGACCGACGGTGTGCGACGCAGGTGGGAAATGGAAAATTCGTTGAGCAGTTCTTCCAGCCGTTCACGCCTGCGGGTGCGGTCTTTCTCGACGATTTCCAGAATTGCGAGAATATTGTCCTCGACGTTAAGACCCTGGAAGATCGACCGCTCTTGCGGCAGATAGCCGATCCCCAGCTTGGCGCGGCGATACATCGGATACGTCGTCACGTCGCGCCCGTCGATCATGACCTGACCACCGTCGGGCATGACAAGGCCCGCGATCGCATAAAAACAGGTTGTCTTGCCGGATCCGTTCGGCCCCAGAAGGGCGACAACCTCGCCCCTGTTCAGTTCCAGGCTGACGTCGCGAATGACGGGCCGCTTCTTGTAGGATTTCCGCAAGTTGCGGACCTTCAGGCCCTGCATGCCCTGCGCCAGCGTAAGTTCCGGAGCTGCCATCAGTTGTCGCCCCCGGCACCGAAAACGGTCCGGACGCGGCCTTCCATCCGGCCGCTTCCCTCTGCGAGGTCGACAATGAGCTTTTCACCCGAGATCGCGTTCTGCCCCTGGGTCAGAAGAACGTCACCGGACAAGGTGACCGATCCGTCGGTGATCGAGTAGACCGCCTCGAGCGCTTCTGCGGAATCGGTGGCGGTCACGAAGGTCACGCCGCCGCCTGCCTCAAGCCGGTCGATACCGCTGGCGGCTCCATCGTTGCCTCTGGAATAGACGACAAGGATACGTTCGGCGGTCAGCCGGATGTCGCCCTGCACGACCAGAACATTGCCGTTGAAGACCGCCTGCCCGTTGGCCTGGTCGACGGACAGTTCGTCGGCCGAGACCTCCACCGGTTGCGCGGTGTCGAAGGTCGTGGTTCCCAAGGCGATGTTCGCCGACTGCGCCTGGGCCATCAAAGGGGCCAACGCGACGATCAGGGCAATGGAAAGGGTGCGTGGAAAATTCATCATGGCTCCGGGTCGTATAGCAAGCGGACGCCATTCTTGAAAACAAGAAGATAGCCCGACGTTTCACCATTGCTTCGGACAAGCTCCATAGAGCCGGCCGTCAGCGTTCCGGCAGGTCCGCTGGCCCGGACTTCGTGATCCGCGCGCGCGACGGCTTCGGCATACGACGTCACGATACGGTCCGTCTCGACAAGATAGCCGGTCGAGCTTTCCAGTCTTGCACCGCCCTGAAGGATCGCCACGGCATTTCCCGTATCTATGATGCCTTCCGGACTTTGGATCATGATATCACCTCGGCCGGGGAAGCTCAGGTCGGCGGACAGCGTTTCGCCCACGAGTTGCGATCTCTGGTCCGTGCCCGGACGAACGGAGTCCGCGGTCAACGAAATCCGGGCTCCGTCGGATGTGACACCGCCGAACACAGGCTTGGTTATTCCCTGTTCGCGCAGAATGCGTTCGACATCGACTTTCGCGAAGGGAATGGCGGCCTCCGGGTCCAGCGACTTGGCGACAAAGAACAGCGTCGAGAGAATTCCCAACGCCACAAGCGGCAGGATGATCTTCAGCAGCCCGACGAGGCGGGAGTATCTGTCGGCACGGTCCATGTATGCCATATAGGCCGTTTCCGTCAGTGAGCGAAGATGTCGACCTCGGGCCAGCCGGCAAGATCCAGCCGGGCCCGTGTCGGGAGGAAGTCGAAAGCAGCCTGGGCAAGATCGGTCCGGCCCTCTCTGGCAAGGCGTCCGTCCAGCTTTTCCTTCAGCCGGTGAAGATAGAGAACATCCGAGGCCGCATAGTCCAGCTGCGCCTTGGTGAGCGTATCCGCGCCCCAGTCGCTCATCTGCTGAAGTTTCGAGATGTCTATGTCGAGCAGCTCTTCGAGAAGATTCTTCAGCCCGTGACGGTCGGTATAGGTGCGGATCAGTTTCGAAGCGATCTTGGTGCAGTACACCGGCGCCGTGAGCGCTCCGAACGCGTGATAAAGTGCAGCGATGTCGAATCTTCCGAAGTGAAAGAGTTTCAGAACCGAAGGATCCGTCAACAGGCGTTCGAGATTGGGTGCGCTGGTCTGGCCGATCTCGATGTGGACAAGGTGCGCGTGCCCATCGCCGCCCGACAATTGCACCAGGCATAGCCTGTCCCGGTGCGGATTCAGACCCATGGTTTCGCAGTCGATGGCGACTATGGATCCAAGATCCAGTCCTTCGGGAAGGTCACGCTGATAGAGATGATTGGTCACTGGGACCTCCTGTAACGTAGGCGCTGGTGCCCGGGGGACGCATCCAAGGCCTATACCTTGATGTGCCGCCTTCACCAAGCGGACTACGGTGGCCTCTGGCTCTATATGCGGCTAGACGGTGTCGCTCAATGGGGTCTCCGCCATACTCTGTCGTCCCATGACCGGAGATCCGGCGATAGTCGTTCCCGGCTATGCCCTGCCAGGAGGTACCTGCACTTGGCCAAAGTTGAAAAGGTCGGAAGGATTGTCTGACCTGGGGGAAACGGCGTCATGGAAAACAGGACGCATGTTCATCCGGTCGCGGGGCCGGGAACCCGGGAAGCGGCCTGGGGACCGTCTCGGTTCCGAAAATTACTTGATCTCGAAGACCTGAAACAGAAAGCGGTTGTCGTCGGACCCGGACTCAATTGTATCTTCTGCCAGAATTGGCTGTTTCTCGGCCAATCGGCCAGGCCAAAAAAATGCCGACAATGCAACGCATCGCCGGCACAATCCCAAATAACACTTGAGAACGACCACCTTCAGGTCAGCACTGGCACTCACTCGCTCGCACATTCTCTCGCTTACTCACTCACTCCGGGCAGACGCGAACATTCTCACTCAATGTTCGCGTCTGCATCCGATGGGTCACTCACCTTCTGTCCGAACTCGTTACTTTCACCAACACACACATTCACTCACGAACACACACAACACCTTCAATGACTACAATTTGAACCAGCGGGCGATTCTGAACAATTCCTTAAATTTTTAACTTGATAGGGTTATCTTTCACCCGTCTCCGGATGATTTTTCATCCAATGGCGGGATGACGATTCAACTTGAAATGGCGCCGGGGTAGAGGACTCGGAAGTCTTGACACCGGGAAACTCTATTGAGGAAAACCTACCCAGCTTCGGAGTCAGGATGAACGACGCCACCTCATCGGAAATGCCGCCCCGCAGACGCCCCCCAAGGTGGAGAAAGGCGATACCCTCGCCAATGTTCTGCGCCGCCGGATCGCAGACGATATTCTCAGCGACGCTGGGCAGCAGCCTACGACGAGCCGGCGAAAAGTGGATTGGGAGCTGACGTTCGCTGGCAATGTCTTTCGGATCTTACCTGGCGTAGGCCCTTCGCCAGACTCTTTGTTCTGTCTCGGCTTCTTGCACCGAAACGTCTGACGCGTGGCCTTCGCTCACGAAGTGGTACTCGGCAATTACTTCGCCTTCCGACGATTTTCTGCGCAGACGAGGAAATATGGCAAGGCCGACAAGACTGACGGCGATAGGTCCAATTGTGATCAGGATGTGCTCAAGCACGGTTTGACTCCTAACACTCGTTACAACGACGTCAACAACTGGGAAACAGAGGAACCTTCAAGCCGCTCGGGGAAGACGCTTGCTTGCGATCCTGTTACGGCGGAACTCACGCACTGCACGCAGGGAAGGATCGAAGTCCAAGGCGTGAAGGTCGGTCACGACGGATGGACTGGTTCTGGTGGGGGAAGCCAACGATACTTTCCTCACGTGCCGCAACATCCTGATCATTATATCACTCACTCGGGTTACTTGTCGGATTACCTGGATAAAAATTTAACTCGTTACTCTCAACACACGAGGCCTTGATCGATGAAGTCAATTTGAACCACCAAGCGAGTCCGAACAATTCCTTAAATTTTTACCTTGATGAGGCTACTTTTCATCCACGTCTGGGTGATTTCTCACCCACTCAATGTGATGTCGATGCGCCGCCGTGTCAGTTACTTTCTTGAAACTTGCGAACAAGATCGACGACCCGGGACACGTCATCATCACTCATGTTCTGATGCAACGGAATGTTCAACGTGGTTTCGTTCGCCATATCTGCGCCGGGTAGATCTACGCGAGCTCCAAACCGGCCAATCAGGTGTAGCGGGAAATACCGGAAGGTGCAGTAAACGCCGTGTTCGGTCAGCCAGCTCGCCAGTTCGTCTCGCCGGGCGCATTGAATCCAGTACATGAAGTAAGCGCTGGTCGATCCCTTGAGCGGTTCAGGTGGTAGCTTCAGGCCTGAAATATCCGCCAGCTGCTCCTGATACATCTGCCAGACGGCTTTCCGCCGCGTGATAAATCCACCTACCTTGCGAAGCTGAACGCGGCCAATTGCAGCAAGAAGGTCGTTCGAGATGTGACGTCCAGCAAGCTCGTCGACCTGGAACTCCCACCAGCGCTTCGCCTGACTTTCGATCAGAGTATCGAGACCGGAACGCGTTGCTTCCACAAGTCCGAGGTATCGAAGCGATTTTGCCTTCCTTAACAGTTCTGGATCCCGGAAGGTCATTCCACCACCATCGCCCATAGCTAGCGCCTTGACTGCGTTGAAGCTATAGATGCCAACATCGCCCAACGTGCCGCAATGGCGCCCGTTGTACTGGGCAGGAAAAGCAACCGCGGCATCCTCTACGATTAGAATATCCTCACCTGCAGTCTCGCGCACTGCGTCCATGTCGCAGGGATGGCCGCCGTAATGCAGCACGATGACCGCGCGTGTTCTCGGGGTCTTCAGTCGGGCAATCTCTTCCGGTTTGATGTTCAATGTCCAAGGGTCGACATCGGCAAACACCGGTGTTGCGCAGGTTTCCAATACCGCCGTCGCGCAAGAAACAAAGTTGACCGAGGCAATGATGACCTCGTCGCCAGGTTTCAGCCCAAGCGAATGAATGGCAACAAAGATCGATGCTGTGCCGCTATTGGTCAGAAGAAAGTTATCGACCCCCAACGTTTCGGCCATCTCCGCTTCGAAGGCGGCGCATTCGGGGCCTTGCCCAAGCCAACGCGACTTCATTACGGCCTCGACTGCGTCCAGTTCTTCTTGCCCTAGCGAATTGGAGAATACAGGGATGAATCTGCTCTTCCGATCCGTCATCGTAAGACCCCTCATAATGTGAGCCGTCCTTGACCAAGAAACTATGGCTCGGATTGCCCGACGTTATCCCACAGTCGGGTGTGCAACCGAAGAAATAGTGCGACCAAGATTATCAATGCTAATCACCTGATCTGTAAGACTCCGTTCAGCGTAAATGTCTTGCTGAACCTTCGCCAACTGAAAGT
>CAZRNL010000182.1:0-6532 GCA_964601395.1 uncultured Silicimonas sp.
AAGGCGCGGGCGATCAGGTTGTCGGCCCCTGTAGCATTGGCCCAGGCAGCGATTGCGATCGACAGGATCAGGAACGGAGCGGTCTTAAGGAGCGCATTACCCGCAAAGAGCGCGCTGTCTGCGGCCTGGGGCGTGTTGAACACCGCCAGCGCCGCGAGAATGAGGGCGGAAGCGAGCCAGACCCAGTGGTCCTGCCAGACATGCTTCAGTGTGGAGCGGAGGCCCAGCGTTGCGAGGGTCGTGTCGGTCATAACCAAATCTCCGGAATTCCAGTTGTTTCAGGGCGAAAAACAGAGTGCACCCGCGTCATGCGGCGTCCTCCGAGGACCGGATCCGGACTCCGGCGCAGCACTCGGAGGTCAGGAAGCCGACAAGAGCATGCATGGCGGGAAAGTCGACCCGGTTGAAGACCTCGCGGCCCTGCTTGTCCTGCAGCACCAACCCGGCATCCACCAGCGTCGAGAGATGATGTGCCAACGTCGAAGGAGCGAGCCCCAGATGATCGCCGATATCGCCGACGCGCAGACCGTCGTCGCCGGCCTTCACCAAAAGGCGAAAGATCGAAAGGCGGGCATCGTGTCCAAGGGCGGCAAGCGCGCGAGCATTGAGGCTGGTCGTGGTCATGCCGTATAAATAACTACAATTCTAGTTTTGTAAATGGTTTTCTCTTTGGTCTTGCTCATTCCAGACCCACTATCTCCTGTTCAGGCTCACGCCTATTCCATTCGGAATTGCGACGGCAGCAGGTAGGGGAACGAGGTCGTCGGATCCACCTCGATCTTCATGATTGGTCCCATCCATTCGCCCCACTTCCTGTTGATCGGGCAGTCTGCCAAGTGCCGCTTCGTTGCCTCCAAATCCTCGGTCTCGAAGTAGCCGAAAAGCGTCAGCCCGTGGCGAAAGATGTTGTAGTTTGAGATGCCCGCCTTGCGCAGGGTCTCGATCATCTCCGGCCAAATCTCGTCATGACGCTTCTTGTACTCCTCCTCGTATCCGGGACGGACCTCGAGAACCCAGGCATAGGATGCCATCACCCCTCCTCCTTCCATGTGTTGAAGCAGTCGCGCAGGGCGACGATTTCGGTCAGAACATCTTCGAACAGCGTATTCATGTAGTCCTGGTGCACCGGTTCGATCGCCAACGCGCCCGCGTAGCCCGCGTCGCGTAGGGTGCCGAACATGGCCGGGAAGTTGAGCGTCCCGTGCGCAAACTTTGTCTGGAGCGCCCCCATCCGCGCCTGCCGCAGATGGACGTGCGCGGCGAAGGGCGCGAGCGCGTCGATCTCTTCCTGCCGGTAGCCGAGGCAGGCGAAATGCGAGTAGTCGAGGGCGAGGCTCACCCCGGTCGCCTCGGCGAGGCGCTGCGCAATTGCGGGTGATTCAGCAAAGGAATGGACGTGAGGCTCGATGCAGAGCCGGGTCCTGTGATCCCGCGCAAGCGCGACCATCTCGCGCAGCGCGGCGGTCGATGCCGCTTCGGCCTCGGCGCGGGACTGCCCGGGATTGACCACGCCGGGAAGGATGAAGACCGTACTTATCCCGGCGGCGTCGGCAAAGCTCAGAACCTGCGCGAGGTCTTCAAGATTCTGGTCCAGCGCATCGGGTCGCGCGAGGTTGCGCCCCTCGAGACCCTCGCCGAAAAGGTGGTAGTAATTGGGGATCCTGACGCCAAGGGACGCCAACCGCCCGGCCGCCGCCTGCGGATCGGACAGAATCTCGGCCTTGTCGAGTGCCGAACGATAGAACAGACCCAGGTCAAGCGCGCCGATGCCGAGCACCCGAGAGATGCCGGCGGCCTCTTCCAGAGTGCAAGACGGCAACGACCATGCGGTTAGAGACAGGTACATGCGTCACTCTCCGATCACGGCCAGCCGACCGGTCGCGGCCGAGCGGTACATCGCGTCGAGCGCTTCGGTCACCCGCGCGCCGCATTCGGCGTCGGAAGCGTTCACCACTTCCTCACCTGCGCAGAGCCGGGCGAAGACCCGCACGGGGAGCGCACCGTCATAGTCCGCTTCGGCCTGCGAGATCGCGACCGCTTCTTCGGTACCGTCCAGCCGGCTCAGCGTCAGGCGCGCCCGTTCGTTGTCGAAAAGGATCATGCCCTCGGTCCCGAAGATGCGGATGTCCATGTGCATCCCCTTGTGCTTGGGCACCGTGGCTGACCCGGACATTGCGATCGTTGCGCCGTTGGTGGCGCGCGCGCAGGCCGCGTCATAGTAGTCGACACCGGACTTCGACTTTCCGTCCAGGCAATAGACGCTTTCGAACTTCAGATCGGCCACGTGTATGAGCCAGGCCAGCGAATGCGACATCTGCCCCCAGCCATAGCCGCCGGCCCTCTTGGGGTCGGCCCAGGTCGACGAGGGCGGGCGGAACATCTCGCCCGCAGTCTCCATCATCGGCTCTCCAGCGAAGAGGTCCTCCAAAGCCGATCCCATCTGACAAACCGCGTGGCGCACTTCGCCAATCCGTCCAGAGCGGATCCAGTCCGCCGCTTTCGCGGTAAAGGACGTGAAGTTCATGCCCGTCGGCACAAGCACCTGCCGGCCTGCCGCAAGTGAAGCGGCCGCGATTGCGCGGCCGTCCGCCTCGCTTGTGGCCATCGGCTTTTCCACGAGTACGTGGCAACCGGCCCTCAGCGCGGCGATAGCAGGGGTGGTGTGCGCGGTATGAGGGGTCGAAATCATTACCCCGTCAAGCTCTTCCCGCGCCAGCATCTCGTCAAGATCCCGGTAGCGTGCCGGGATGCCGAACGCCTCCCCGGCAAGCCGAAGCCGCTCGGCTTCAAGGTCGCAGATAGCGACGACCTCTGCTTCCTTGCAGTCGCGGATCGTCGGAATGTGATTCACGGTCGCCCACCAGCCGATGCCGACCACCCCTATCCTTGCGGTCATGTGTCCCTCCCCTTGGTGTCTTGCGCGACGGTCGAACGGTATACGTTTTGCATGTGCTCTTCTGCTGCGTCCGCCGCCGCGGAAGGATCCCGCGCCTTCAGAGCTTCGAACAGCTTGCGGTGATCCATCAGGCTCTGTTCCAGCACGGCAGCGTTTTCCGACGCCCGACGGCGGAACTCCAGCCCCAGGGAATTCAGGCTCTCTCCGATCCGCTTGAGAAAGCCGTTGCCGCAACCGATCCAGATCGCCTCGTGGAACCTGAAGTCGGCAACCCGGAAAGCCTGCGGGTCCGACACCGTGTCCGTCTGCGCGTCCAGAAGCGTCTCGAGCGCGTCGATCTGATCGTCGGTCATGTTCTGGGCGGCCCGGCGCGCCACATCGCCCTCGATCAGCGAACGTGCGTCGTAAAGCTCGCGAATGTTCATTTCCTCAAGCGAGAGAAAGAAGCGGATCGGTCCGAGAAGCGCGTCCCCGTCGAGCTGGCTGATGAAGGCCCCGCCGCCCTGGCGGACCTTGAGTACTCCGAGAATCGACAGACCCCTGATCGCCTCGCGCACGGACGGTCGCGACACGTCGAGCATGTCGGCGAGGTCACGCTCGGGGGGAAGCTGGTCGCCGGGCTTCAGCGCGCGCGATGTAACCATCTCGAGGATACGCTTGGCGACCATTTCGGCAACCGATTGCCGCATGATCGGGGCTTCCTCCAGGAAGACGGACGGCTTTTGGCTCATGGCCCTGCTCCTTCTTCCGGGCTCCGCCGGGTTCGGGCCAGAAGCGCGGCCAGATTTACACGGGGTGCGATCACGGAAGCGATCAGAAGGATGCCGATCACACCTGTCTGTATATGACCGGTGACATTCATCAAGGCCATTCCATTGCGGAGGTTAAGAACGATCAGGACCGCTAGAAGTGTCCCGACGAGGCTGCCGGAGCCGCCGAAGATGCTGACGCCGCCGAGCAGGACCATGGTGATGATGTCCAGTTCGAACCCGTTGGCGACATCGCCGCGCACCGCGCCTACACGGGCAGCGAAGAGCAGGCCGGCGAGAGCCGACACCGCTCCCGACAATACGAACAGCGTCAGCTTGTGTCGGGCGGTATCAATCCCGGCAAAGGCTGCAACCTCCCTGTTGTTGCCTATCAGATAGGTCTTGCGGCCGAATCCACTCTTCTGAAGGGCGACGTAGAAAGCGACGAAGAGAACTGCAAAGATCAGGATCGAAAGGGGTATGGCGCCGATCAGCCCTTGTTGCCCCAGCGCGTCGAACCAGTCGGGGAAATCGGCGATGCCGCGATCTTCCACCAGCACGCGCGCGAGACCGCGAAACCCGATCAGTGTCGCCAGCGTGACGACAAGGGATGGCAATCCGACATAGGCGATAAAGATCCCGTTCAACGCCCCTCCTGCTGCCCCGATCAAAAGGGCAACGACGATGGCCAGTTCCGGTGGAACGCCGTTGGCGAACATCCATCCAAACGCACAGGCGGCCAGACCCATCATGGACCCCACGGAGAGGTCGATTTCCCCGTTGATGATAATAAGCGTCATCACCAGCGCCACGATGATCTTCTCGATGGACAGCTGGAACAGGTTGATCTGGTTCGAGAGTGTCAGGAACTGCGGTGACAGGCTTGCGTTGGCAGCGATGATCAAAAGCAGCGCAGCCACCAGAAGCCCTTCCCAACTACTGAGCCTCGGCAGGTACTTCATGATGCGGCCTTCTCTTTCAGCGTTTCCAGTTCTTTCTGGATGCGCTCCTCCGCTTTCGCGTGCTCGCGAGCCCGGCGTGCGGCGATCAGGCGGCGCATCAGTATCGCGTCGGCGGCAACGGACAACAGGATCAGCACGCCCAGAACAGCCTCGCGCCAGAACTCGCTGACGAGGGCCCACCGCACCAGGCTCGTGTCGATCAGATCGACGAGGATCGCGCCGATCAGGGCGCCGATCACGGTGCCCGAGCCGCCAAAGATGTTAACGCCGCCGACCACTGCTGCCGCCACGGACTTCAGTTCAAACCCGAGGCCCGCAACCACGGTGATCGTGCCGAAACGCGCGAGAAACATGAACCCGGCCAGACCGGCCAGCGCACCCGCGAGAACGAAGGCGACGAAGACAGTCAGGCGTGTGTTGATCCCGGCCATCTCCGCGGCCTCCGGATTCGACCCGATCGCGTAGAACCTGCGCGCGACCCGCAGCCGAGTGAGGGCGAGATGGACAAGCACGACCACGGCCACCGCAGCCACGAAGGCCGCGCGGAACTGCATTTCTCCCCACTCCCACAGAACATTGTTGGGGAAGGAGACCAGCCATTCCGGCAGATTCGCCGTCGAGATCGACTTGGAGTCCGAATACTCGACCAGCGCCGACCGGAAGAGCGCCATCGTGCCAAGGGTCACGATGATCGCCGGTACGCGTGCATAGGCGACGAGAACCCCATTGATCGCCCCGAACATGGCACCCAACCCCATAGAATAGGCGACGAGGACAACGGGGCCGAGATCGGGGTTGTTGGTGACGAGGCTGCCCGTCGCGAAGGCGACGAAGCCGAGGGTGGAGCCGATCGAGAGGTCGATGTTGCGGGTAATGATGACGAGGGTCTGCGCCGTGGCGACCAGCGCCATGATCGCGACCGAGCTCGAGATGCGGTTGAAGAGGCGGCCGTTCAGGTAGTTCGGCACAACAAGCGAAAAGAACACCAGCACCGCCACGACAACAACCAGAAGCGCCACGATGCGCAGGGCCTGAGGATTGAGCCTGTCCATGACCCGCAACATCAGGACGCCTCCCGCAGCACGCTCTGCCCAGTCGCCAGCACCATGATCCGCTCTTGCGATGCCTCATCCGACGCGATGATGCCCATCTGGCGGCCCTCACGCATCACGAGGATCCTGTCCCCGAGCGCCAACACCTCCGGCAGGTCTGAAGAAATCACTAGGGCAGCGCCACCTTCTGCCACAAATTCGCGGATCAGATCATGCACCTCCGCCTTCGCGCCCACATCGATGCCGCGAGTGGGCTCGTCGAAGATCAGGATCTCGGGCTTCATGTTCAGCCACTTGGCCAACATGACTTTCTGTTGATTGCCACCCGAGAGAGTGCTTACCGGCACCTCCACATCCGGGGTCCGGATGTTTATCCGCTTCCGGAAGGCCTCCGCCACCGCACGCTCGCGGCCAATGTCGAGCAGGCCCCAGCGACCAAGAAATTCGCCCAGTGTCGCGACGCTGACGTTGGCACGGATCGCCATCGGCATCGCCAGCCCCAGCTTGCGCCGATCCTCGGACACGTAGGCGATGCCGGCCGCCATCGCGTCCTTCGGTCGAGAGATCGCCATTTCGCGCCCTCTGACGCGGATCGTCCCCTGTGTGGCCGGTTCGACGCCGAATAGCGCAAGCGCCACATCGGTGCGCCGCGCACCCACGAGCCCCGCCATGCACAGGATCTCGCCCCGGTGCAATTCGAAGCTGATATCCTCGAACACGCCGTCGCGCGTCAGGCCCTCGGCTTGCAGGACAGCCTCATCGGTGGCAGTGCCGGGTGCCTTGGTGAGATAGTTGCCGACCTCGCGGCCGACCATTTCCGCGATCATCCCGTCGCTTGTGACCTCGGCCGTTGGCCGGGTCGAGATATGGCTG
>CAZRNL010000183.1:0-5683 GCA_964601395.1 uncultured Silicimonas sp.
ATGCCGGGGCGCTTGCGGACCGGCTCGAGGCCCTCGAGCACCTCGATGGAGGTTGCGTCGTAGACGTCGGCTGCGGCCGGGCTGAGAAGATCGTCTGCCATGGTATCTGCTCTTTTTTTCTGGCTTGGCCGCATTAGACCAGCGGGCGGCGCTCGGAGCAATGGGTAAAGGCCGACTGCGGGGTGACGCGGATGGGTCACATGCGCGTCATACACCCGCGACATGTTGAGCAGGCTATTGGATATTCATTGCTCCGTGGTCACATTCGTTTATCAAGGCTCGCAACGACAAAAATCATCGCAGGCGTATGTTCGATCAAACCGACACGTCCGGACCGGATCCGGAGACCCTGACCCCACAGCAATGGGTAAAGGTTCTTTCAGCTTACCGCGACCCCAGCCTTTGGCGCAGCTCGTTCGAGCTTGCCGTCACCGCGGGGCCGTTCGTGCTTCTCTGGGGGCTGGCCTGGTGGTCGCTTTCGGTCAGCTATTGGCTGACGCTGGCGATTTCGCTGGTCAACGCGGGGTTCCTGCTGCGGCTGTTCACCATCCAGCACGATTGCGGACACGGCGCGTTCCTCAAGAACCGCGCGCTGAGCGACTGGCTGGGCCGGGCGCTGGGTGTGCTGACGCTGACCCCCTATGACGTCTGGCGCAGGTCGCATTCGATCCACCACAGCGGGTCGGGCAACCTCGACAAACGCGGCCTGGGCGACATCCTGACGCTGACGGTCGAGGAATACCGCGCCTGTACGCCGTTCGAGCGGCTGAAATACCGGCTGTACCGGCATCCGCTGGTGCTGTTCGGGCTCGGACCGGCCTATATCTTTCTGCTTCAGAACCGACTTCCCGTTGGCTTGATGGGAGACACGAAATACTGGGTCAGCGCGATGTGCACCAACGCCGTGCTGTTCGCGGGCCTGGGGCTGATCGTGTATTTCGGGGGCTGGATGCCGGTTGTCCTGATCTTCCTGCCGTCAAGTCTTCTGGCGGCGACGGCCGGCGTCTGGCTGTTCTACGTCCAGCACCAGTTCGAGGAAACGCATTGGGATCCCGACGAGGACTGGCAGCTTCACGACGCGGCGCTGCATGGCAGTTCGCATTACGTGATGCCCGCGATCCTGCAGTGGATGAGCGCCAACATCGGCATTCACCACGTTCATCACCTTTACAGCCGCATCCCGTTCTATCGCCTGCCCGAAGTCCTGCGAAACCACAAGGAACTCGCCGACGGCAACCGGATGACCATCGCGGAAAGCCTCGCCAACGCGCGGCTGCATCTTTGGGACAAGGAAAGCCGTCGGCTTCTGTCGTTCAAGGAAGCGCGGGCCCTGACCGGCTAGCGGCGCCATGCCGGTGATCTCGTGCCGGGGGTCCCCAGAGCGTTCGCCTTGCTCCGTCACTCGCCGGTCATATTCGTTTGAAAAGTCACGCTTTGTCTCTTTCTGGAAACGAATTGTTAACTGACGAACTTCACTATCCCGGCAAGTTTCATGCTAGAACACCTTTCAATTGTAATCGGTATTCGAGGTAAGAGATTGAAAAAGTCATTGATTGCCGCCAGCCTTGTCTTCCTGGCCGGCCCTGCATTTTCCGCAACCATCAACGTCACCAGTTTCAACGCCGGCGCCTACAACAGCATCGTCGATGGATACGGCGCCGCGGTCGTAGAGAACTTTGAGTCCTTCTCGGAAGGCAACGTGGCCAACGGTTTCTCGACCGCAGTCGGCACGTTTTCAACGATGGGCGGCACAGGTTCGGGCGGCACCGTCACCGGTGCGGACTTTGCCAACAACGGCTCGCTGCTTGCGGTGCGCGACGGCAATGTCTTCGGTCGCACAAGCACGACAAGCCAGCTGACCGGCAGTTCCGCCGATGACATGTTCCTCGACAGCAACGACACGTTCGGCATCGAGTGGAATGTCTCGCTTGGCGGCAACATGTTCGACAAGCTGGTTCTGACCCTGACCGACGCGTCGGATGTCGGCGCCTTCATGCGGATTGTCGTCGGCCAGACGGTCTACGAACTCGCCGGTCTGCCGAACGCCAGCAAGAAAATCGTCTCGATAGCCTTCGACAATGCCGTCGACAATGCGACGATCTTCTTCGGGAACTGGAATTCGAACCGCAGCACCGCACGTCTGAATGACGGCTTCTCGCTTGACGATATTGCCGTGAACGAGGTTCCTCTTCCGGCTTCGGCGCTGCTGTTGATCGCCGGTCTGGGCGGCATGGCCGCGATGCGCCGCCGCAAGAGCTGAGCCGCGCCGCATGGTAATCCTGGAAGGCCCGCCTTGCAGCGGGCCTTTTTCATGGGCGGCTTACTTGCGTCCGAAGATGCGATTGAAGAAGGACCCTGCACGACCCTGCGCGGCATCCACGCTTTCGTCGATATCTTTCAGGACCGGATCGATCCGCGATTGCCGGAAATTCCTCCAGAGCCTCCAGAGGGTCAGCGAGATCAGAACCAGAATCGTGATGAAGACGATGTTGAACCACGGGATCAGCCGCGCATCGGGTCCCTCCACAGGCTTCAGCGACGTGGCGTTCGGAAAGATCGAGATCAGCTGCAACCGCCACCCGTAATGCCGGATAGCAACCCATGTGGGAGTCCCTTCGGTCGAGACAAGGTTGCGCGCCTGTGTCTGGAGATCGGCGGTGTCGAACTTGAAATAGGGGGGCCAGCCCCAGCCCGTGTCTTCGTTGCGAAAAACCAGCGGGCTTCCGTCGGGGCGGATGGTCTCGATGAAGAAGACATCGCGGTTGACGGTCGACACTGCGTCACCAACCCCGGAATTCTGCCAGAACACCGAATTGGTCCCAAAGTCGACGCGGCGCACATTGGTGTCGACGATGCGGACAATATCACGGTCCGGCAGGTTGTAGTGCAGGAAGCCTCCCACGACCAGCAACAGAAGGATCCGGATCGCCCATTTCAGATAGGTCATGACGTGCCCCTTTCACCTGCCCGACATAGGACGCCCGCCCCCTGCTCGGCAAGGGCTTCACAGAAGGGCCGCTTCCATGCGACCTTGACCCGCATGAGACCGCTTCGAAAATGGGCGAAGGCGGAGGGAGGCCGCGAAGCATGATCGGTCCCAGGGTCCCTGAGCTTCTGACGGTTCTGTCGGGCCGGTTCGACAGCCAGCCGCTGGCCTTCGCCGCGCTTCGCGATGCCGCCGACCGGTTTGGGCTGAAGGTCGATCTAGCCGACATCGACGTCATCCGCGAAGCTCCAGAAGTGCGGCTGGCGCATTACTTCCGCCCCCAGATCGTCGCCCGCATCCAGTCGCTTCAGGGCGAAGAGGACACGGTGATCGTCCTGCGCCCTTCGCTGCTGACCGTACAGCCGACATTTCCGGCAGAGGGAAGCCGACTGAGGCGTCTCGGCCTCTTTGCCGGCCTGCTGGTCGACCCACCGGAGTTTCCCTTGTGAGACCCGGACCTGCCAACCTCATCACCGATGTCGCGGGATTGAGCGTGGGACAGGCCTCGGATCCGCGGCTGAAGTCAGGCGTGACCGTGCTTGTCGGCGACCGTCCCATGGTCGCAGGAGTGCACGTGATGGGTGGCGCTCCGGGTACGCGCGAGACCGACCTGTTGCGTCCCGACGCGACGCTTCCGGGCGTCGATGCGCTGGTTCTCTCCGGCGGCTCGGCGTTCGGGCTGGCGGCGGCGGACGGCGTCATGGCGGCGTTGGAAGCCGAAGGGCGCGGCTTCAAGGCGGCGGGGCATCGGGTGCCGATCGTGCCTGCCGCGATCCTGTTCGACCTGGCCAATGGCGGCGACAAGGTCTGGCGGACCAACCCCTATCCCGCGCTAGGCCTCGCGGCTTTCAAGTCGCGCGGGCGGGACGTTGCTCTGGGCTCGCACGGCGCGGGAACAGGGGCCAGCGTCGCGGGGCTCAAGGGTGGGATCGGGTCGGCCTCGGCGGTTCTGGCCACCGGCGTGACGGTCGGCGCCCTGGTCGCGGTCAACGCGCTCGGAGAGGTGACCGCCTCCGACACCGGCCACTTCTGGGCCGCGCCGTTCGAACGGGACGACGAATTCGGCGGGCTTGGTGCGGCGCTCGGTCCAGCGGGCGATCCCTCCACCAAGCTCGGCAGTCAGGGCAACACCACCATCGCGATCGTCGCCACCGACGCGCGGCTGAGCAAGGCCGAGGCGACGCGGATGGCGATCGCTGCCAACGACGGCATCGCACGCGCGATCGTGCCGGCGCACACTCCGATGGACGGCGACCTTGTTTTCGCCGCCGCGACCGGACTGCGCGATCTGGCGGACGCCGACCGGCTGCTGATCGGCCATGCCGCCGCGACTTGTTTGGCCCGCGCCATCGCCCGCGCTGTGTTTCACGCCTCCCCGGCGCCCGGCGATCCCTTCCCGACGTGGAAGGATCGTTTCGGCTGAGCCGTTCTTCTTTTCGAAAATACTCCGGGGGCGCGGGAGCCGAGCCCTCGTTTCTCTCGCCGCGAAGCCTAGCTCAGGATCGCTTCGATCAGGGGGCTGCCCGGTTCGCGCAATTCGTCGATCACGTCGAAATGGTGCCGTCCGGGCGCGATGCGGAGGCCGGCGCTCCAGGCTTCGGCCAGCCAGCGCGCCTGATCGAGGAACGCAGGGCGTTCCTCGGCACCGACCCAGACGGTCACCGGAACCTCCGGCGCGGGGTGAAGCGCCGGACTTTCCGCGCGCGCCTCGTCTTCGTCGAGCCGCAGGCCCTCGTTCATCGAGGTTTCCAGAAGCGGGCGCAGATCCGCGACCGGCGAGATCGGCACCACCCGCGCGATGCGCGCCCTCACTTCCGGGTCGAGCGCCACGTCGGCGGACACGACGCGGGTGGCAAGCTGCCCACCGGCCGAATGTCCCGTCAGGCGTACGGGCCCTTGCACCAGCCCTGCGGCCGTCTCGACAGCACGGGCAATTTCTCGCGTGATCTCGTGGATACGGGCGTCCGGGGCCAGCGTGTAGGACGGCATGGCGACGGCCCAGCCGCGCTCGGTGAGCCCGCTTGCGAAGTGCGACCAGAAGTGACTGTGAAAGCGCAGCCAGTAGCCGCCGTGGACGAAGACGACCAGACCTTCGGGCCGACCGGCCGGGTGGAAGAGATCGAGCCGCTGGCGTTCGCCCGGACCATAAGGATGGTTCAGCCGTGCGCGACCGATGGCCGCTTCGATTTCGCGGAATTCGCGCGCCTCGGTCTCCCATCGCTCGGGATAGGACGCGCCGTCGGGAATAAAGTCTGCGTTCGCGTAGGCTACGTCGTTCTTCATCCCTGTCCTCTCGGTTTCTGAGGATCTATAGTGGGGCCAACGGCGTTTGATGGCCAGAGGCCACAAGAAGGACCAGACCCATGCTCGATTCCCAGACTGATCTCCGTTCGCTGCTGAAAGACCCGGAACTGCTTGCTACAAAGGCTTACCTGGCCGGTGAGTGGACCGATGGTGCGGACGGAGCCACGTTCGATATAACGAACCCTGCGCGCGGCGACGTGATCGCCAGCGTCGCCGATCTGGATCGCGCGCAGGTCGCCGCCGCCATCGACAGGGCTTATGTGGCTCAGAAGGACTGGGCAAAGCGTACCGCCAAGGAGCGCGCCAACATCCTGCGGAAATGGTTCGACCTGATGGTCGCAAATGCCGACGACCTGGCCACGATCCTGACCGCCGAACAGTGCAAGCCGATTG
>CAZRNL010000183.1:5693-6186 GCA_964601395.1 uncultured Silicimonas sp.
GGAAGCCAAGCGCATCTACGGTGAAACCATTCCGGGCCACCAACCCGACAAGCGGCTGACGGTCATCAAGCAGCCGATCGGCGTCGCCGCCGCGATCACGCCCTGGAACTTTCCGAACGCCATGATCGCCCGCAAGGCCGCCCCTGCCCTTGCCGCAGGCTGCGCCTTCCTCGTTCGCCCTGCCTCGCAGACGCCGCTTTCCGCGTTGGCGATGGGCGTTCTGGCCGACCGCGCAGGATTTCCCAAGGGTATCTTCTCGGTGGTGTCTTCGTCTTCGGCGTCGGCCATCGGCAAGGAGTTCTGCGAGAACCCGAAAGTCCGCAAGCTGACCTTCACCGGGTCGACCGAGGTGGGCCGCATCCTTTTGAAGCAGGCGGCCGACCAGGTGATGAAATGCTCGATGGAATTGGGCGGCAACGCGCCCTTCATCGTCTTCGACGACGCCGATCTGGACGCCGCGGTCGAGGGCGCGATCCTCTGCAAGTTCCGCAAC
>CAZRNL010000183.1:6196-6526 GCA_964601395.1 uncultured Silicimonas sp.
CGGATCTATGTTCAGGACGGCGTCTATGATGCCTTCGCCGAGAAGCTGGCGACGAAGCTGAAGACCATGAAGGTTGGCGACGGTCTCGAGGGCGCGGACCTGGGACCCTTGATCGAGCCCGCCGCCGTCGAGAAGGTGCGCGAGCATCTGGAGGATGCCAAGGCCAAGGGCGGCCTGGTGTTCTATGGCGGCGAAGCGCACGAATTGGGTGGCCTGTTCTTTCAGCCCACCATCGTCACCGGGGCGACGCAGGACATGAAGGTCGCCAAGGAAGAGACCTTCGGCCCCGTCGCGCCGCTGTTCCGCTTCAAGGACGAGGACGAGGTCATC
>CAZRNL010000184.1:0-6474 GCA_964601395.1 uncultured Silicimonas sp.
CACGTCGTCGAATGTCACGCGGCCGTGCTTTTCGGTGAGAAGCTTCGCGCGCGACTTGCCGAAGCCCATCGCGCCCCCGCGTCCGCCGCCCTGCATCCGGTTCATGAAGTAAATCCAGACGCCGATCAGCAGGAGGAAAGGCAGGAAGGTCATCAGGATGGTGACAAAGCCCGACTGCTGCTGCGGCTTGGCCGCGAAGCTGACGTTGTTGTCGATCAGTGTGGAGGTCGTGTCGGCTCCGTCAGGCTGGATCGTGACATAGTCGCGTCCGTCCGAGCCGCGGAACACGATCCGCTCGCCGTCAATTGTGGCGTTGCTGACATCGCCGGACTGAACTCGCTTTACGAACTCCGAATAGCTGATCGAGTTTGTCGCGATGCTGGACTGACCGCCGGAAACGAGGTTGAAAAGCGCCAGGATCAATAGAAAAAGAACGACCCAAAAGGCAATACTGCGCGCGTTGTTCAAAGGAGGCTCCTTTGGAGTGTTGGCAGAGGCAGAAAACTTCTTCTGCCGGTCTTGTCTGATTAAATAACCTCCAAGACCGGATCTTCAACGGGATAAGAGGAATTCCGCGAAATTGCCGCGCCCTGTGACGAATGCGGTCCAGCCGCTCGAAAATCCCGCTACCGGGGCGGCAATCAGAATATCGCCGCGCCAGACGGCGGGCGAGGCCAAAAGGGACGTGCGAGGCAGTCCGGTTTCCCGCCAGTCGGGGCAGTCCTTCACCGCCTCGCCAAGAGCGCGGATCTCGAGGTCGGGCGCGTGCGGCCCGTCCAGCCTCCACCGGCCGTCCCAAATCTGATTCGTGGCACAAGAGATATCTTTCACCGCATTGAATTCACGCGAAATTCTCAACTCGCTGTCCAGCAGACGCTTGCCTTTGATCCGCGAAATCAGGCATCCGGCGACAGTGTGCCTTTCGGCGCCCATCAGTCCGACGTCGATCCCGATGATCGCCGACCGTCGCGGGGGATATTCGCTTCCCGAAATCCAGCGCAGCGCCGCAATCACCAGACGCCTCCCGACTTCTTCCGGCACCTGGTGCTTCGGTGTCAGGAAGCGTTCGGGCAGGATGAGATCGCCCCGATCTTCGCGGACGATCTCGTTTTCCCGGACTTCCCTCCAGGCATAATGATCCAGCGCCGACCGCGCCGCGTCCGCATTGGACGCAACGGTCGCCAGCGTATCGGCATCGATCCCGATCTCGGACAGGCAAGCCATTGCCCGGCGCGCGCGCACCCTCTCGAAGGTATCGTCCTCGTTGGACGGGTCTTCGCACCACGCAATTCCCCGGCTTTCCAGATACCTCCGAAGAGCCTCCCGCTCCTGCCGCAGAAGCGGCCTGATCCATGTCACGCCGTGCCGCTCGAACCTGCCCAACATGCCCGACAGGCCATCGACGCCCGATTGCCGGGCCAGCCGCATCAGAACCGTCTCGGCCTGATCGTCCATCGTATGCCCAAGCGCGACCCAATCGACGCCCCGCTCCTTTGCCCACGCGGAAATCAGGCGATAACGCGCCTTGCGGGCCTGGCCCTGAAGATTGCCGGACCCGTCCCAGCCCTGCCAGCGAAGAACGTCGTGCGGGATCGACCGCGCGGCGCAGAAGGCCGCGACCGCTGCCGCCTCGTCCCGCGCCTCGGGTCTCAGACCATGATCGACCGTCACCGCGCGGATCTCGAAGCCTCTCTCGCCCGCCTGCCAGAGCATGAGATCGAGAAGCGCCATCGAGTCGCTGCCACCGGAAACAGCAACGCCCAGCCTTGCGGGCCGGGCGGGCAGGAAACTCCAGTCGCAGGCGTGCCTCAGCCAGGCCGCACGGCTCTCAGCGTCCGGCCAGTCGTCTTCGCTCACGAACACCCCATGCTGGCCCGCGCCGCCTGCGCCTCGATCGAGGCGTCGGACGCAGGGAAGCGCAACGTGACTTCGCCCAGAGTGATACAGGCCTCGGACGACTGCCCCAGACCGTTCAGCGACAGCCCGAGTTTCAGAAGCGCGGTTGGCGATGTCGGACCATTTGGCGTTCCGGAGTAGCTTTCAAGATACGCCCGCGCCGCAGAGGATGTCAGACCGAGTTGCTGGAGCGCTTCACCACGCATCAAATGGGCCAGCCCGGTCAAGGGACCACCCTGATATGTGTCGGTGAAACGCTGCAGCTGGTCCGCAGCGGTTTCGTATTCGGCATTCTCGAATGCCGTCCGGGCACGTTCGAAATCGTCACGCTCGGCAACGGCCAATTCCATGCCGCTGGTGTCGATACTGCCCGACACGACGCCGCCGATCTCGCCGCCGCCGTCGCCGGGTGCAACCGGTGTCTGAACCGGAGCAGTCGCCACCGACAACGCTCCGCCGCCCAGCGTGGGCGTATCTCCCAGACTGGCTATGTCGCAGCCCGACTCCAGTTCGCAAAGCCGGAATTCCAGGTCACCGATCTTGTTGGTGCCGTCGGCGACGATGCTGTCGATCCGGTTCGTCAGTTGCTCGGTCGCCGCCGTCATGCGTTGCAACTCGGCTTCCATCTGGTTGACCCGGTCCAGAGTATTTGTCGCCGCCAGGTTCGCGTTCACCCCGCCTGTCGTGGACAACTCACGCTTCAGCTTCTGGATCTCGACATAAAGCACCGTCAACTCTTGCCGAATGTCAGCAAGAGTTTGGGTACGGTCCTGCGCCACAGCGGCGACAGGCGATGTGACCAGCATAGCCAGGATCAGAAGAGCGCGCATGGGCTTTCCTCCGGAATCAGACGCCAGCGCCGGCGGTGATGACAGTCACGGCACGGCGGTTCTTCGAATAGCAGGTCTCGTCCGAGCAAATCTCGATCGGACGTTCCTTGCCATAACTGATGGTACGAAGCCGGTTCGGCGCGACACCGAGGGAAATGAGATAGGTTTGCACCACCTCGGCGCGGCGCGCGCCCAGAGCGATGTTGTATTCGCGCGTACCCTGCTCGTCCGCGTGACCTTCGATCAGCGCCGAATAGGCGGTGTTGGTCAACAGCCATTGGGCCTGACCTTCCAGCGTCGCCTGCGCTTCGCTCGTCAGCGTCGACTGGTCTACGGCGAAAAGCACCCGGTCACCTATGGCCTGATTGAAATAAGCCGGCGATGTCGGGTCCGAAGCGGAACCCGAAAAGGCGCCATCGGCTCCGGCACCACCTGCTCCTCCGGCTCCGAAGCGGTCGGCGTTGGTGCATGCGCCAAGTGCGGCCACAAGGGCCAATAGGGCGGCAGTCTTGAGAATGGTCATGGATTCACCTGTTCGGTTTTGTGTTGTCTGCTCATGATCAGTTTAGCATTGCGGGAAAGGGATGGAAACGGTCCCTTTTGCGTCAACTCCTTATGGCAGAAGCGGTGACCAGGCCGGATCCGATGCCGCCGTGTTGGTCGGAACGCGCCGCAGGTTCCGCCCCGAGATATCGACCGAGAACAAGGCCGGTTCTCCATCGGCACCTGCGCTCTCGCGCGTGAACATCAGAACCCTCCCGTTCGGTGCCCAGGTCGGGCCTTCGTCGAGGAAACTGGCGGTCAGCAGCCGCTCCTGGCTACCGTCGGTCCGCATCACGCCGATGTGGAACCGCCCGGCGTTCTGCTTGGTGAACGCAATGTAGTCGCCCCTCGGCGACCAGACCGGAGTGCCGTACCGGCCCTGCCCGAAACTGATCCGCGTCGGCTCGCCCCCACCCGCTGGCATGACGTAAAGTTGCTGGTTGCCGGAACGGTCGCTTTCGAACACGATCTGGCTGCCATCGGGCGAGAAGGACGGCGCTGTCTCGATCGAGGGTGCGCTCGTCAGACGTGACCGCTGGCCCGATCCGAGATTCAGACTGTAGATGTCTGTATTGCCGCCCTCGGCCTGACTGTAGATCACCGTCTGACCGTTCGGCGCGAAACGAGGTGCGAAGGTCATCAGTTGAGCATCGAGCCCAAGCGGGCGTTTGCTCACCGACCCGACCGAAAGCTCGTAGATTTGCGGAAAACCGCTTTCGTAGCTGGTGTAGAGCACCCGGTCTCCGGTCGGCGAGAACCGCGGTGACAGCACGATCGACGAGGCGTCGGTCAGGTACTGCACGTTGGCCCCGTCATAGTCCATGATCGCCAGGCGCTTGGCGCGGTTGTTCTTCGGACCCGTCTCCTCGACGTAGACGACGCGGCTGTCGAAATAGCCGCCTTCGCCAGTGATCCGGGAATAGACCTGGTCCGACACCTTGTGCGCTACGCGCCGCCAGGAATTCGTGTCCCCCGCGAACTGAAGCCCGTCGCCCAGAGGTGCTCCGGTGAAGATGTCGAACAGCCGGAACTTTACGACCAGCCTGTTGTCGGTACTCAGCGCCACGGCACCGACGACCAGCGCCTCGACGTTGATTGCCTTCCAGTCGGCATACGCCACCGGCGCATCAAACCCGGTCACCTGGCTGATATAGGCATCCTTCGGGACATCCCTGAACAAACCTGTCCCGATCAGGTCGCCGGCCACCACGGCAGTGATCTGGCGCGCGTAATCGGCAGCGGCTGGTGTCTCCGCGAGGAAAGGAGCCACGGCGATCGGAACCGGTTCGATAACGCCTTGCGTGATCTCGATGCGAAGCGGTCCGCTGCGCTCTTGCGCCACGGCGGGCAATGCAAGACTCAGAGCGGTTAGAAAAGCGACCACAAACTTCATCGGAACTGCATCCCTTCGGGGTTGAACGTCATTTCGATATCGCGCCATTGGCTGTATTTTTCCACCGGAAGCGGAAAACCACGCGCGCCACAGCGGATTATCGCCCGCCGCGCGGCCTCGAAGGCCTGCGTGGCCCCAGCCTGGGTCCCGCCGGAAAAGGACACCATCCGGATCGACCCGCTGTCCGGAACCCCGGTCTCGGCCATCGACACCGCCACAACGACAGTCGTGGACAAGGCGTCGGTCGACAGCGAACCCACGTTCCAGCATTGACTGACCGAAATGCGCAGCGCATCCCGTTCGCCACCAGTCAGCGGCGGCCCGGTCGGAGCGGACGGCCGGGGTTCGTTGGCCTCGGCCACCGCTGCGGCGACGGCATCCGCTATCGGGTCGGCTGTCTCCGCCGGGGTATCGCGCGGCTCTTCGCGCGGCGTCTCAGCCGCACGCACCGGAGCCTGCGGGCGTGACCGTGGACGCATCGAACTTGCCGGCGCGTATTCCTTGACTTCTTCCGCTTCGGTCACGATCCGGTCGCTCGCAGCATCTGGGGCAGCCGCCTGATCCTCTTCAACCGGTTCCTCCGGCGGAAGTTCCGGGTCCGGCGCGGAATCCTCGACCAGTTCCGGCGCCGCTTCGGCCACGGGGGGCGGCGCCACCTGCGGAATCGGCGCCACACGCGGTGCCGGCGCGGCCACCGTATCCGGTTCCGGCGCCGAGCCGTCGATGTCCGTGGGCGGCGTTTGCACCGGCGGTGCGTCTTCCACCACGACAGCTTCGGGCACCGGCAAAGGCGCTTCTACCTGCGGTTCCTGTGGTGTCTCGGGAACTTCGACCGGTTCAGGCGCGGTCACTTCCGGCGCAGCATCCTCGGCGGGCGTTTCCGGGGCTGTTTCGTCTGTCGCGGGTGGCGTCACCGCGGGTGCCTCTGACGCGATGTCGGGCGCCGTCGCACGCGGCATCAGCGCGGCGAACTCGGCTTCGGTCATGACCGACACCTCGGCGATCGTCACCTCCTGCATCGTGTCGCGTGCAAACATTCCCCCGACCAGAAGCCAGAGAATAAGCAGAGTGTGTCCTGCCGCAGAGATATACCAGCCAACCTGCAACGACGCCTCACCCGTCCTGCCCGTCGAGCCTCGGCCCTCCGGCGTCGGTGACGAAGACAAGGTTCGTCAGGCCCGCAGCGTTCAGCGCGCCCATCAGTTCGGCAACCCGCGCATAGGGCAGAGACCCGTCCGCACGGATGAAGATCTTGTCGGATGTCCGCTCTGCCATGATCGCCGCAAGCCTCGGCACCAACTCCGCGAAGGGTACTTCGTTCGCCATGATCGTCGTGCGACCATCTGCCGTCATCGTAACCGCCAGCGGCTCTTCCTGCTCATTCGGCAGAGGCTGCGCAGCCGTCTCCGGCATGTCGACCTCGACTCCAACGGTCAGAAGCGGGGCAGCAACCATGAAGATGATCAGCAACACCAGCATGACATCCACAAAGGGAGTGACGTTGATCTCCGACATCGGCTTCTTGCGTCCGCGACGCCGCCGCCGTGACCCGCCGCTATCCGACTGGATGACTCCCGCGATCATCAGGCCGCGTCCAACTGGCGCGAAAGGATTGTCGAGAACTCGTCAGCGAAACTTTCGTAACCGCCAATGATCCGCTCACTATCCGAGGAAAGCTTGTTGTAGAACACCACTGCCGGGATCGCGGCGAGTAGACCAAGTCCCGTGGCCAGCAGCGCCTCGGCGATGCCCGGCGCGACGACGGCAAGGTTGGTGTTCTGCTGCTCGGCAATCTGGACGAAGGCGTGCATG
>CAZRNL010000185.1:0-6459 GCA_964601395.1 uncultured Silicimonas sp.
TGCGCTTTGGCTGGTCTTTGCCGGCCAGTGACCCAAGGTCACAGGATGATCGAACCGGTTGGATGACCCGATTGAAATGGCTGCGACGTTTCCGGAAAAGAGAAGGGACCCGGTCGGTTTGACCGGGACTACTCGGAATCGAGCCCTCTCAGGGTCTCAGAGCAGGCTCTTGACCTTGTCTGCCACGGCGTTGGGGGTAATCCCGAAGTGCTCGTACAGGTCCGGCGCGGGGGCGGACGCCCCGAATCCGTGCATCCCGACAAAGCCACCTTTTTCTCGGCGGCCCCTTTCACCATAAAGCCAGCGATCCCACCCGAAGCGGACCGCCGCCTCGACTGCAACGCGGACGGGACCGGCAGGCAGTACCTTGCGACGATAGGCTTCGTCTTGTTCTTCGAAGAGCTCCCAGCAGGGCATCGAGACGACCCTCGTGCCGATTCCCTCGGCCTGAAGCAATTCACGCGCGGCCATCGCGATCTCGATCTCGGAGCCCGTTGCCATGATCAGAGCCTGCCTTCTCCCGTCGGCATCGGCCAGAACGTAGGCACCCTGAGCTGTCAGGTTCTTGTTCTTGTGTTCGGTGCGGACCGTGGGCAGGTTCTGGCGCGACAACACCAGAACGGACGGGGTCTTGGTCGAAGTCAGCGCGATTTCCCAAGCTTCGGCCGTCTCGACGGTGTCGGCGGGACGGAAGACGTTCATGTTCGGCGTCGCGCGGAGCGTCGCCAGATGCTCTACCGGCTGGTGTGTCGGACCATCTTCGCCAAGTCCGATGGAGTCGTGCGTCATCACGTAGGTGACTGGAATACCCATCAGAGCCGAAAGGCGCATCGCTCCCTTGGCATAGTCGGTGAAGGTCAGGAAAGTGCCGCCATAGGGCCGAATGCCACCATGAAGGACCATTCCGTTCATCGCGGCTGCCATGCCGTGCTCGCGGATGCCGAAATGGACATAGCGGCCTTTCCGGTCTTCAGGCGAGAATATTCCCAGATCCGAGGTCAGCGTGTTGTTCGAGCCCGTCAAGTCCGCCGAGCCGCCCATACTCTCGGGCATCACGGGGTTAACGACCTCAAGCACCATTTCAGACGATTTCCGCGTCGCCACTTTGGGAGCTGTCTCGGAGATCTGTTTTTTCAGCGCGCGTATCGTGGCCGACAGCTTCTTGGGCGCCTCGCCGCTCCACATGCGATTCAGTTCCGCCTGGCGCGGAGCACTCAGGGAAGCAAAGCGCCCATCCCATTCCGCCCGCTCGGCAGCGCCGCGTGAGCCGATGGCTCGCCAGTCGTCCATTATCTTGGAAGGTATTTCGAAAGGTCCGTAGGGCCAGCCATAAGCGTCACGCGCCTTCTGGATCTCGGTGGCCCCCAATGGTGAGCCATGTGCCTTGGCAGTGTCCTGCTTGCCGGGTGCGCCGAAGCCGATATGCGTCTTGCACGCAATCATTGTCGGCTTCTTCGACGACTTGGCTTGCTGCAGCACGCGGTCGATGTCCTCCGGATCATGTCCGTCACACTCCAGCACCTGCCAGCCTGCAGCCTTGAAGCGCGTCAGTTGGTCGGTGATGTCCGATAGCGAGATCCTGCCGTCGATCGAGATGTCGTTGTCGTCCCAGAGCACGATCAACTTGGATAGTTTCTGCATGCCCGCGAGACCTATGGCCTCGTGGCTGATACCCTCCATCAGGCATCCGTCGCCAGCGATGACGTAGGTATAGTGATCGACAACCTTCTTGCCGAATCGGGCCCTCAACGATTCTTCAGCCATTGCGAAGCCGACCGAATTGGCGATGCCCTGACCCAGCGGACCGGTCGTGGTTTCGATGCCTTTCGCGTGCCCGTATTCCGGGTGGCCAGCGGTGATCGAGCCCAATTGGCGGAAATTCCTGATCTGCTCCAGCGTCATGTCCTTGTACCCTGTGAGGTGCAGAAGCGCGTAGAGCAGCATTGAACCGTGTCCGGCCGACAGGATGAATCTGTCCCGGTCCGGCCAGTCGGGGTTCGCTGCATCGAATTTCAGGTGTTTCTCGAACAGGACCGTGGCGACGTCCGCCATGCCCATAGGCATTCCCGGGTGACCCGAGTTCGCTGCTTCGACCGCATCCATTGCCAGTGCGCGGATCGCTGAAGCGAGGGCAAAGTGGTCGGGATGAAGCTCTTTGAGGGTTGCGATGTCCACTGTCCTGTTCCTTTAGCCTGGCGCCGGAATCGAGCCGGTAGATACCAGCCCCCCCGCCGAGCGCAAGTCAACCAAAGGGCTGTTGAGGTCGAAAGGGGGTGAAAGACCCGTTCTTTCCGGTAAGACTTGCTTCAAACGGGGGCTGACAGGCGATTCGGGTTCCATCGGGCCGATTGCCCGCCGCCGCCGAAGGGACGGAAAGAGCAGGACGGGACAATGAACGATATTGCCGAACTTGAACGCCGGATCACGGCTGCCCTGGACAGGGCGTACAGTGCTGTGGAGCGTCTAAGTGCAGAATCCTCCGAAACCCAGGATTCTTCCGCACTGGCCGCTGAGCTGGAGGCCGAGCGCGCCGCGAATGCGCAGTTGGAAGAACGCGTGCGGGCGATCAAGGAAAAGCAGGAGACGATGGTTGCGGGTCTGGAGGCAGAAGTGCTTCGACTGAAGGATTCGATCCGGTCGCGAGACGCCGAACTTCGCCGGATGCGGGCGGTCAACGACGAGTTGCGTACTTCGAACACCGCGCTGCGCGAGGCGAACGCGAAGGGACTTGCCGAGCCTGAACTGGTAAACGGAGCCATGCTGTCCGAACTCGACAGCCTGCGGGCCGAGCGGGTCGCCGAACGCGCCGAAATCGAAGAGGTGCTGGCGACCCTTGAACCGCTTTTGAAGGAGGCTTGAGATGCCGGAAGTCACAATCCAGATCGGGGGCCGCCCGTTCAATGTCGCCTGCCAGGAAGGCGAGGAGCATTTCCTGCACTCCGCCGCAGCGCTTCTCGACAGCGAGGCCAAGACGCTGATGGATCAGATCGGACGGCTGCCGGAAGCGCGGATGCTGCTGATGGCAGGCCTGATGCTGGCCGACAAGGCGGCGGGCACCGAGGACCAGATCAAGGCGATGGAAGACAAGATTGCTCAGCAGGAAGCATGGATCGAAGAACTTCAGAGCCGCCCTGCGCCTGCCGCCGAGCCGGTTCGGGTCGCAGTGATCCCCACTGAAGTCTCCGAAACCCTGGCCGAACTTGCCGCGCGCGCCGAGGCACTTGCGGAAGCGGCGGAAGAAAAGTTGCTGGCCTACGGATAACTCCGCGTGCGGTGGTGAGGTCTCAGCGCTGGATCGTCTTCAGGTATTCGGCCAGCGCAACCAGCTTCGACGGTGTGGGCGTCGGTAGCCCGTCGCCCGAATCGTAAAGGACCAGCGGTCCGGCCTGAAGCTCGATGCCGAACTCCGGCATGGTGACCTTTCCTTCTCGGGCGCGCGTATAGCCGTCGATCACGGTCATTACCCGTGCTGTCGGGAATGAACCGGCGTTGCGTTCTGAGATAAGCGTGAGATCAGGAACCGCGCGGTCCAGGTCTTTCGCCGCCGGTCCGTCGCCTTGGCCCGAGGTGCCGTGACAGCTTGTGCAATAATCGTTGAAAAGGCCGTCTCCGACTTTTTCGGGACGCGGTGCACAGGCAGCCAGTAAGGCTGCTATTGAGATCGGAGCGATGACGAGTAACGCCTTCATGGATCATCTCCCGTGTAGACAGTGCTTTCAGGTGCTTTGCACACAGGTACGGCAAAGTGCTGCGTGCGGCACGGCGTCGAGGCGCTCAGTCGAGATATCGTCTCCGCATTTCATGCAAACACCGTAGCTGCCGTCCTCAATGCGGCCAAGAGCAGCGCGTATCATACCCATTTCCTTCAACCCGGCATTGCCGAGGTCTTCCAGAACCTCTGTATCCTCGCGCTCGACGGCCTGATCTTCCCAGTCCGCCGAAACAGGATCGTCAAGTCGATCCTCGATCTTGTGAACCCGAGTATTCAGTTCCGCCAGGCGTGCTTCGAGCTTGACTTTCTGATCGGTGAAATCGCGCATTCATTTTGCTCCTTGTGCCTTTCCGGTTTTCCGGTCTGTGGACAAGAATGACTTGACCTCGATTGTGCGTCTTTGTCCTGGATCAGATCAAATGTGCACCAATTGTCAGGAGTTGTGCTCTCGAATCTTGTTCGCGGCTTCCTGATCGAAGGTCACGCCCTTGTCGGTGAAAAGTTGGTCCAGTTCGCCCGAAAGCGTCATCTCGGTGATGATATCGCAACCGCCGACGAACTCGCCCTTCACATACAACTGCGGAATCGTTGGCCAGTCGGAGAAATCCTTGATCCCCTGCCGGATGGCGTCGTCGGCAAGAACGTTCACGTCGGCGAAGTCCACGCCCATGAAGTTGAGCACGCCGGCGACGCGGGACGAGAATCCGCATTGCGGCATCGATTTGGTGCCTTTCATGAAGAGCACCACGTCGTTGGTTGTGACGGTGTTCTGGATCTGGTCTTTAGCGCTCATGTCATTTCCTCGATTTCGCTGGCACGAAGGCCATTGCGTAGATGTCCGGGTTCCGCGTGATGCGGATGGTGTTGGTGTGGCCGCCGCCAGGACCGCCGGCGGTCCAGCCGCCCTCAATCAGAAGGTCGTCCCGGTGAGGCGTCCAACCCATGGGCCGTTCAGCGTCGATCTTCATATGGTGTCTGACGGTCAGTGCCAGCACCAGGCCGATGAGTGATACGAGAACGAAAAGCGTCATTCCGGTGTCCGCGTCGTCAAGGCCAGCGCATGCAGCTCACCCGACGGCCCGTCCATCTTGCCCTTCAACGCCGCGTAGACCGCGCGCTGCTGCTGGACACGGTTCATGCCCCGAAAACTTTCGTCGACCACCATCGCCGACATATGCACCCCGTCATCGCCTTCAACCACGATCTTGGCATTCGGAAAGCTCTCCCGGATCAGGTCTTCGATTTCGTGGGCCTGCATCGGCATTGGTGGCGGCTCCTTCTGTTTGTCCTCTCAGATGTAGAACCGGCACGCCATCGGCGCAAGAGAGCGCCTAGCCAACCGCCGCTTCGAATGCGGTCCGATGGAGGATCGACAGGTCGGACAGAAAACCGGAACTCTTTCCGAAAACTACGCAGTCACCGCCAAAACGACCGACCTGTGCTATCGGTACACCTGAGCGAGCGGCAGCCGAGAACAGGGCTTCAGCCTGATCAAATCCGCACGCGATCAGGTAGCGGGCCTGATCTTCGCCGAAAAGCTGCGCGATATCGTCTTGCTCGATAGTCACCCCGATACCCGCCGCCGTTGCCATCTCGAACGCCGCAAGCGCAAGGCCGCCGTCCGACAGGTCCGTGGCTGCAGAGATCAGGGAGGCGTTCGTTCGCACGAACTCGCCGTGCCGTCGCTCGGCCTCAAGATCGACTGCTGGCGCATCGCCTTCCTCGCGTCCGAAAGCTTCGGCCAGAAGGGCCGATTGGCCGAGGTGTCCCCGCGTGTCGCCAATCAGGAGGACCCAGTCGCTGTCTTGGGCAGTGCCTGAAATCAACTGGTCCGCCGAGGCGATGATCCCGACCGCGCCGATGGTGGGCGTCGGAAGGATGCCGGTTCCGTCCGTCTCGTTGTATAGCGACACGTTCCCGGAAACGATGGGCATGCCGAGTGCCGAGACCGCTTCCCCGATGCCTTTGATTGCGCCGACGAGCTGACCCATGATCTCGGGCTTCTGCGGATTGCCGAAGTTCAGGTTGTCGGTCGTGGCCAGGGGCGTCGCACCCACAACAGAAAGGTTGCGATATGCCTCCGCCACGGCCTGCTTGCCGCCTTCCACCGGATTCGCCTTCACATAGCGTGGCGTGACGTCGGATGTGAAGGCAAGCATCTTGCCCGTATCATGGACACGCACGATGCCCGCGCCCAAACCGGGCGTCATCACCGTGTCGGCCATTACCTGGCTGTCGTACTGCTCCCAGACCCACTGCTTGCGGGCATAGTTGGCCGATCCGATCAGCGAGATCAGCCCGTCAATAGGGTCGATGTCCAGGGTCTCCGTAAAGGGCAGGGCAGGGGGTGTCTCGACCCATGGACGGTCATACTCGGGCGCGCTGGACGACAGTTTCGAAAGCGGCAGGTCGGCCTTCGTCTCGTTGCCGTGGATGATCATGAACCGGTCTTCTGCGATGGTCTCGCCTACTATGGCAAAATCCAGATCCCATTTGTCGAAGATCGCTTTGGCTTCGCTCTCCAGCTCGGGGTTCAGCACCATGAGCATCCGCTCCTGGCTTTCCGACAGCATCATCTCATAGGACGTCATCCCCTCTTCGCGTTGTGGGACCCTGTCAAGGTTCAGCCGAATGCCCAGGCGCCCTTTGTCGCCCATCTCGACTGCGGAACACGTCAGCCCGGCTGCTCCCATGTCCTGGATCGAGATCACCGCGCCGGTCTTCATCAATTCGAGGCAGGCTTCCAG
>CAZRNL010000186.1:0-6438 GCA_964601395.1 uncultured Silicimonas sp.
CTTCTGATGAACGTGCCGATGGTCAGGATATTCGTGCGCATCCTGTCGGTCCCGGCCTGGGTGTTGTTGCCTGGCGTGACGATGATCTCTTTCGTCGGGATCTACTCGCTGTCGGGCAGCTATTTCGACCTGCTGCTGATGATCGCCTTCGGTGCCCTCGGTTACGTGTTGCGGAAGCTGGACATCCCGACCGTCCCGGTAATCCTCGGCATCCTTCTTGGCAACGCGATGGAAAGCGCTCTGCGCCGGGCGATGGTGCTGTCGGACGGCGACTGGACATTCCTCTTCTCAAGCTCGATCTCGATCGGTCTCTGGGCGGCGGCAATCCTGGGGTTCGTCGCGCCGATGTTCCTGCGTGGCCTTCTGAAGAAACCGCAGGCGATCACGGACTGACAATGGACCGCCTGCGTCTGCCGCATTACTAGAAGGTTCCGATTTGGCCGACCGAGGAGTCGACATGACGACACGTATCCTGGTTCCCTCCGGCGCGCTGGGTCTCGGCTGGGACCAGACCGCGCTTGAACGGGGCATCGAGAACAAGCCCGACCTGATCGCCATCGACGGAGGGTCGACCGATTCCGGGCCCTCCTACCTTGGCCGGGGCGTGTCGAAGTACGCGCGATCCTCGACCAGGGCCGAATGGGCCGGACTGATGGACGCGGCGCACCGAGCCGGCTGTCCGCTGGTCATAGGAACCGCGGGCACCTGCGGCGCGGACAGTGCCGTGGACTGGCTGGTGGACATCACCCGAGAGGTCTTGTCCGAGACCGGGCGGACCGCGAAGATCGCCGTCCTGAAATCCGACCAGCCCGCTGCACGCATTACCGAGGCGCTGGCATCGGGCAACATCGCTCCGTTGACGCCCGCCCCGGAAATCGACGCCGAACTGATCGCCAGTTGCACCAACATCGTCGCGCTGGCAGGTGCCGAACAGATCAATGCGGCCCTCGCCACGGGAGCCGACATCGTGATCGCGGGACGGACCACCGACACTGCTATCATCGCTGCCCTGCCGATCGCGCGGGGCGTCGACGCGGGCGTCGCGTGGCATGCCGCCAAGATCGGTGAATGCGGTGCTCTTTGCGCGACGAATCCGCAGTCGAGCGTGCTGCAACTGGATTTCGAAGCCGATACCTGCCTGATCACACCACTTGCAGCCGACGCCCGTGCAACGCCGCACACCGTCTCGGCCCACATGCTTTACGAGAACTCCGACCCGTTCCGTCTGTACGAGCCGGGCGGTTACCTCGACGTGACAGAGGCATCCTACACCCAGGAAAGCGAGGGCGCGGTCCGGATCACGGGCGCGCTTTGGAAACCTTCCGACGCTTACACCGTGAAACTCGAAGGTGCGCGCGTCGCGGGCTACCAGACCATCGCCCTGGCGATCCTCCGCGACCCCCGCTACGTCGCGGGCGCTGCGGCGTGGGCGGATGACATCATCGAGCGCTGCACGGACAAGGCGGTCCGTCGCACCGGCTCCGATACCGCGGATTTCTCGATCGAGATCCGGCTCATCGGCCAGAACGCTACTCTTGGCGACATCGAGACCCGGCAGGGCGACCCGGTAGAGATCGGAGCGCTTGGGATCGTTACAGCGAAAACTCAGGACCTGGCCGCAGAAATTGCGAAATACCTGAACCCCTACCTGCTGCATCATCCTCTGACAGCCGAGGAAGAACAGCCCACCTTTGCATTTCCCTTCTCGCCCGCCGAGATCGACCGTGGTGCGGTGTACGAATTCTGCCTGAACCACGTCCTGGTTCTCGACGACCCCATGTCAGCCTTCTCGCTCGAGGTTCTGAATGCCTGAACTTGGCGCAATCGCGGAGAAAGTCCGTTCCAAGAACGCAGGCCCTTTCTGGGTGACCATCGACATCTTCTGTGGCACCCCCGAGGCCTATGCCCGGGTCCGGGACGGACTGGCGACAGCCGACGCAGCGCGCGCCCTCGGCGTGCCGACGCAGGAACTGAAACGATTCGACATTCCCGACCTGAAGGTGATCAAGCTTTCGGCCCCGCGCCCCGCGATCCAGGGCACCGTCCGTGACCGCGACATGCACGGCGCCGGCTGGGCCGTCGTCCTGGCGGAGTTGGAGATCACCTGACCAGGTAACTGATCAGGCAATTTCCGCGAAAGCACCCACAACAAAGGGTGACACTTCCGCAACGGTCAACTATAGTTTGCGTTGAGCGGCCAGATAAGGCCGTCGGTGAGGCATTCTATACAAAGGGCAGACCCATGACACGCATTCCCCGTCGCGCCATGCTGGCCGGCACAGCAGCGACATTCGCATTGGCCGCCTGCGGCAGCGGCATCGGCAGCCCCGGATCGGCAAGTATCGACGCCCGCGTCGATGCAACGCTCAACTTCCTTGATTCGAATTATCCCGGCACGCGGGATCTGAGCCAGAAATCGGTCGGCATGCTGGTCATGCCGCTGATCACCGAGGCCAGCTTCGGCTTCGGCGCTTCCTACGGACGCGGCGCGCTTCGGGTGAACGGGATCACCGTCGACTATTATTCGGCGGCGCAAGCCAGTTTCGGCATCCAGGCGGGCGCCCAACAGTATGCCCACGTCCTGTACTTCATGACCGAGGAAGCGCTTGCAGACTTCCGCGCGTCGACAGGCTGGGCCGCCGGCGCAGACGTGAAATACGCAGTGAATGACAGAGGCGGTGACTTGTCGGCAGACACCACGACCGTTCTGGCCCCCGTGATCGCGGTGGTCTTCGGTCAGGCGGGGCTTATCGCCGGTGCCTCGGTAGCCGGCACGAAATATACCCGCATCATTCCCTGATACCGGTCATGGCCTGAGAGGGGGCTTTCCGCCCCCTCCTTGTTCTTAAGAGGCTGGTTCAGCCCAAAGGCTACTTTCCAGCCATTCACAAGCGGCGGTCAATCCGCGCAAAGCTACCCAAGCTTCCTGAGCCGCTTGAACAGGCTGGACGTGTCCCAGCGGCCGCCGCCCATCTTCTGAACATCCTTGTAGTACTGGTCGACCAGAGCCGTCACCGGCAGGCTGGCGCCGGTCTCGTTCGCCGTATCGAGGCAGATGCCGAGATCCTTTCGCATCCAGTCCACCGCGAAGCCGTGCTCGAAGTGATCGTCCAGCATCGTCTCATAGCGGTTCGACATCTGCCACGATCCCGCCGCCCCCTGACTGATGACTTCAACCACGGCCCGCCCGTCAAGGCCCGCCTTCTCGGCGAAGTGGAGCGCTTCGGAAAGGCCCTGCACCAACCCGGCAATCGCGATCTGGTTACACATCTTGGTCATCTGCCCGGCTCCGCTGTCTCCGATGCGGCGGCAGATCTTGGCATAGGCGTCGATCACCGGTGCTGCACGGTCATAGGCGCCCGCGTCACCGCCACACATCACCGACAACTGTCCTTTCTCGGCCCCGGCCTGGCCACCGCTGATCGGCGCGTCGACGAACGAGACGTTCTTCTTGTCGGCAGCCGCGTACATCTCTCGCGTCACCGCAGCGGACACGGTGGTGTGGTCCACGAAGATCGTTCCGGGCTTCATACCGGCGAATGCCCCGTTCTCGCCCAGGCAGACCGAGCGCAGATCGTCGTCGTTGCCGACACAGGACATGACGAAATCGGCACCGTCCGCCGCCTCACGCGGTGTCTTTGCGGCACGCCCGCCATGTTTTTCTGCCCAGGTCTCGGCTTTCGAGAATGTTCGGTTGTAGACAGTGACTTCGTGTCCTGCGGCCTTCAGATGGCCCGCCATCGGAAAACCCATGACCCCCAGTCCCAGAAACGCGCATCTCGCCATGGTATCCTCCCTTGTTTTCCGTTCGATCACGGGCTTTACCTATCGGACAGGCAATCCTAGTCAATAAGGGCATTATGCTTCGACTGTTCCGCTGGCTCGTCCGGATCATCTCAGGATCGGTCCTATTGGGCCTTATCGGCATTTTGCTGCTGTACTGGTTCTTCTCGAGGTCCGTTCCCGACTACAGCGAAACCCTCAGCGTCGCGGGCCTGGACGGACCGGTCGAAATCGTGCGGGACAATGCCGGTGTGCCGCATATATTCGGCCAGTCCGATCATGACGTGTATTTTGGACTTGGACTTGCGCACGCCCAGGACCGGCTTTGGCAGATGCTGATGATGCGGCGCACCGCTCAGGGTCGCCTGTCCGAGATCTTCGGCCCGCGGACGGTCAGGACCGATGAACTACTGCGCCGCTACGAGCTCTACCCGCTGGCGGTCCGGTCTGTCGAAGTACAAAACCCGTATACCCGTGATTCGCTTCAGGCCTACGCGGACGGTGTCAACGCCTGGCTGGCGGAAGTGAACGAGGGCGCGCGGGGACGGGGAGCACCCGAATTCTGGCTGTTCGAACCTTCGATTGCCCCCTGGCAGCCCGCGGATTCGATCGTCATCGGCAAGCTGATGGCTTTGCAGTTGTCCTCGCACCTCGACTCGGAGGTGATTCGTGCCCGCGTATCCCTGATGCTGCCGGACGAGCGCGTGGCCGACATCCTGCCCGACACGCCCGGCGAGGGCATCGCTGCCCTGCCCGAGTACGCTTCGCTCTTCGACGCTCCGCTGCCACGCTTCGCCGATCTGGGCGATCTTTCCGACGATCGACTGTCGCCCTTCAGACATCGCGATTTCGCCGGTGCGTCAAATGCCTGGGCCGCGGCACCATCCCGCTCGGCTGCGGGCGGCACATTGCTGGCCAACGACCCGCATCTTCAATTCACAGCGCCTTCGATCTGGTACCTCGCGCGGCTGGAGCTTCAGTCTGGCGGCGTCATCGGCGGCACCATCCCCGGCGCTCCCATCGTTCTGGTCGGGCGTTCGGACCGGCTCGGTTGGGCGCTGACGGCTTCCTATGCGGATGACCAGGACGTGCATATCGAAAAGCAGAATCCCGACAATCCGGAAGAAGTCCTGACACCCGAGGGCTGGAAGCCGCTGGTCTCGCGCCAGTCGATCATCAACGTCAAGGACGCCGATCCGGTGACGATCACGCTCAGGCAGTCGGAAAACGGCCCGATTCTGCCGGGCGTACACTACAACCTTGGCACCATCACGCCGCCGGGCCACGTCGCGTCGCTTGCCTGGACAGCGCTTTCACCCAGCGACACGTCGCTTCAGGCAATGCTGGAGATCATGCAATCCGCCAACATCGACGAAGCGCTTGCAGCCGCAGATGCTTTCGTAGCGCCGGCCCAGAACATCACGCTGGTGGACGGCGAGCGCATTGCGATGAAAGTCATGGGGGCGTTGCCGCGACGCGCAGCCCGACACCAGACACAAGGACGTATGCCCTCGCCCGGCTGGTTGCCCGAGAACCGCTGGCAGGGACGGATGAACTCCGACGCCAACCCCAGTTTCATCGACCCCGAGGGCGGCATCCTGGGCAACACCAACAACAAGACGGTGGATCGTCCATTTCCGTTTCACGTCAGCTTCGAATGGGGCGACACGCAGCGTGTCCAGCGCTGGGAAAGACTGATGCAATCGCGCGAGGTGCATACCCGCGAGAGTTTCATCGAGGCGCAGCTCGACACCGTGTCGATCACCGCGCGGACGCTTCTGCCACTGGTCGCCCGCAATCTTTGGTTCACCGGCGAGGCGGCGCCCGAAGGCTCGCCCGAACGGCGCAGAAGTCAGGCGCTGGATCTGCTGGCAAGCTGGAACGGCGAGATGAGTGAGCACTTGCCGGAACCCTTGATCTACGCCGCGTGGATGCGCGCCCTGCAGGATCGCCTGATCCGCGACGAACTGGGCACGCTGGCGGATGAATTCCTGCACCCCGAGCCGATCTTTCTCGAGCGGGTTTTCCGCGATGTGGACGGTGCCGCCGTCTGGTGCGACGTGATCCAGTCGGCATTGACGGAAACCTGCACCGAAATCGCTCGTCTGGCGCTGGACGACGCGCTGCTCTGGATCGACGAGACCTGGGGTCAGTCACTGGATTCCCTGCGATGGGGCGACGCGCACCAGGCGACGCACGATCATGCCGTGCTGGGCGACGTGGGCTGGTTCTCGTGGATCGTCAACATCCGCCAGTCCACCTCGGGAGGTGACCAGACGCTTTTGCGCGGACAGACCAAGGGCACTGACCCGGATCCATTCCTGAACACGCACGGAGCGGGCTATCGCGGCGTCTATGACTTCGCCGATCCGGATTCGTCCGTCTTCATCATCTCGACCGGGCAGTCCGGCCACCCGCTGTCGCGGCACTACGACGATCTCGGAGAACTGTGGCGCCGTGGCGAGTACATCCCGATGACGCTTGATCCCGACCTTGCGCGCGCTGGCGCGGTGGGAGTGACTAGGCTGGTCCCAGTCGAGTAGGCGCAACCGAACCTAGAGCCGCCCGAACCTGACTGCCTGCGACGGCGTCCACCGTACGGTCAGCTTGCTTCCGTCCTCGGTCTTCTGTTCGTCCGCCACGACGCCTTGCTCG
>CAZRNL010000187.1:0-6436 GCA_964601395.1 uncultured Silicimonas sp.
CTGTTGTCGTAGACCTCGATCCGCCCCGGCGAAGCGTCAAGATCGAAGGCCTCGGCAAGACCGGTCAGAAGTCTCGATTGGGTCGCCGTCTCGGACATCTTGCGGGCGAGGCTTTCGCGCGCATTCCGAAGAGCGCCCGCGATCAGGTCTTTCTTCTCGCCGCGCTGGGGAACGGCAATCTCGACCTTGCGGCCCGCTTTCTCTGAGAGAGCCTCGCACATCAGGTCGGCATCTTCGATCTCGTCCGACAAGAGGATCAGGCGCGGCGGGTCCTTCTGGTCGTAAAACTGGCCGACGAAGGCCTGCATGACCTCGGCGGCTTCGGCCCCGGAGCCCGTGCGGGGATAATAGTCCCGGTTGCCCCAGTTCTGGTTGGCACGGATGAAGAAGACCTGCACGCAGGCCTGACCGCCCTCCATGTGCAGCGCGATGACGTCGGCCTCGGCCACGCCTGCGGGGTTGATCGCCTGGTTGCCCTGAACATAGGTCAGCGCGCGGAGACGGTCTCGCAGCGCAGCCGCACGTTCGAACTCCATCGCCCCGGAGGCGGCCTGCATTTCCGCGGCCAGCGATTCCTGCACCTTCGTCGTGCGTCCCTGCAAGAAGCGTTCCGCATCCTTGACGAGGGTGCCATATTCCTTTTCCGAAACGTTGCCGACGCAGGGCGCGCTGCATCGCTTGATCTGGTACAGAAGGCAGGGACGCGTGCGGCTTTCGAATGTGGCGTCGGAACAGTTGCGAAGCAGGAACACTTTCTGCAACTGGTTCAGCGTTCGGTTCACCGCGCCCGCGCTGGCGAATGGACCGTAGTAATCGCCTTTCTCCTTCTTGGCACCCCGGTGCTTCTTGATCTGAGGATAGGCGTGCTCCTTGGAGACAAGAATGTTCGGGAAGGATTTGTCATCTCGCGCCAGAACGTTGTATCGGGGCTTCAACTGCTTGATGAGGTTCTGCTCAAGGAGCAGAGCCTCTACCTCGGTGCGGGTCGTGAGGAACATCATCGAGGCGGTATCACGGATCATCCGGGCAATGCGCGGCGTGTGCCCGGCGGGCCGCGCGTATGAGGAAACGCGCGCCTTCAGGTTTCGCGCCTTGCCGACGTACAGAACCGCGCCCTTGTCATCGAGCATGCGATAGACGCCCGGCGAAGAGTCGAGCGATCTGAGGTACCGCTGGATCACGTCGTACCCTTGGGGCACGGATTTGGCTGGCGTATCGGTCATGGGTCGGTCTGCAAACGATTCTCACTCTGGCTGCACCGGGCAGCGGTCGGCGGCAAGCATAAAGCTGTCCACGGAATCTGTGGATAAGCCATGGGACAACTGAGGCCCATCCTGATTTTTGTGTTAGTTTCAGGCCCTTTCACTTGTTTGCACATTTTTTAGGCATTATATTAAGTATTTGAAATAAAATACTATTTTTCCTTGGTAACGCAAAATCTTGAAAACATTGAGTTTTTGTAACAGTCGCGTGAACCGTTCGGGTCATGTGCGCAAAAATGCGATCTTCAGCACTGGCCGAACCGCTTATTCGACACCCTGGACGTCAGGCGTCCGCCAGCCCAGATGCTGACCTCCATCGATGCAGAGAAGCTGTCCGGTGACGGCCGGAGCGTCCAGGAAGTAGCCCAGCGCGTGCGTGATGTCGGAGGGATCTGCACCTCGCTGCATGATCGTCGAAGACCGCTGAGTGGCGAAGTGGCTGTCGGACTGGCGCGCGCCCTGCATCGTCGGACCGGGGCCGATGGCATTCACACGCACCTTCGGCGCCAATGCCTGCGCAGCGGTGCGGGTGAAGGCCCAGAGGCCCATTTTGGCGATCGTGTAGGACATGAACTCGGGTGTCAGCTTGCGAACGCGCATGTCGATCATGTTGACCACGAGCGCCTGCGCCGTTGGTTCGTTCCATTGACCCTCGATAACGGGCTCGGGTGCCTGCTCGGCGAAGTGCTGGGTCAGGACGAAGGGGGCGCGAAGGTTTGATTCAAGGTGCCGGTCCCAGCTCTCGCGAGTGGCACTTCGGATGTTGTCATACTCGAAGATGGATGCCGAGTTGACCAACACCGCGAGCGGACTTCCTATGGCCTCGGTCGCGGCAGAGATCAGGCCCTGCATCTCTGCCTCGACGATCAAGTCCGCCTGGATCGCAACGGCCTTGCGACCCATTGCCCTGCACTCGTTCGCAACCTGTTCGGCTTCGTCGGCGGAGCTGTTGTAATGGACAACGAGGTCGTGTCCGCGTCTCGCCAGATACAGCGCCATGGCGCGGCCCAACCTTTTGCCGCCCCCTGTGACAAGCGCGCTCCCGGTCATCCGGCAACCACCGATACAACGTAGGTAATGTACAGAGCGGTCAGGAGAACGCCCCAGCGACGGGTCAGATCGACATTCTTCATGCACACGAACGGCAAGAGCAACACCGAGGCACCCAGCATGACCCAGAAATCGAACCGCAGGAACGCGGGATCGACCGGAATCGGACCCACGAGACTGGTTATACCGATGATGGCGAGAAGGTTGAAGATATTGGAGCCGATGACGTTCCCCAGCGCCACGTCGGCCTGACGCCGGATCGCAGCCATCACCGTGGTGGCGAGTTCCGGCAATGAGGTGCCGAGTGCCACCAGTGTCAGACCGATCGCGCTGTCCGAGACCCCATAGGTCTTTGCGATGACCAGCGCGGAGTCGACCAGAAGGTCGGCGCCAAGCGGCAACCCGACCAGCCCAAGCAAAAGGAAGACGCATATCTTCCACCAGGGCATGTCAGGATCGACGCCCTCGACCTCCGCTTCCACATCCTCCTGCGCGCGCCTATACGCCAGCGCATCACGAGCCTGGTCTGCCAAAATCAGCGCAAGAACACCCAGAAGGATCAGGCCGTCCACGAAAGTGATCGGGTCGAAAAAGGCCATAGCAATGAAGCCGACCGAAACAGCCAGCATGATCACATAGCTTTTGGACGTGTCGTACCGCGAGGTGTGCAGGCGTGAAATTATCGCCGGTAAACCCAGTATAATCAGGATATTGGCTATGTTCGACCCGACAACGTTGCCAAGCGCGAGTCCGGGCGCATTGCCCATGATCGCGCGGATCGAGATCAGAAGTTCAGGAGCCGATGTTCCAAAGGCGACTATCGTGAGGCTGACGATCAGAGCGGGAACACCCAGGCGGAGTGACAGGTTGACCGCGCCGCGCACCAGCAGGTCGCCGGCGAGCAGAAGGATCACAAGTCCAAGGCCCGCGAGTAGCCATTCCATTCCCTCAGGCCTTTCCGCAAGGGCAAGGCCCGCTGCCGATCCGGTGCCTACCGCAGGCCGGGCAGGTTTTTGAACTCAGTCGCCGTCTTCTAGGGTCGAGCAGTCCGAGTTTTCCGAACATCCCGAGCACGGCAACGGCGACCAGAAACAGCGATACGATCTTCAGCAGCATCTTGCGTCAGACTCCGAACCTGGCAAAGGCGGCGCGTTCCTCGATCTCGCCCAGTGCATCACCGATCATGCTTGCACCCAATCGGCTGAGAAACGGACGGCGCTGCGAATAGGTCTTCAGGACCACTTTGTCGCCGAACACCTCTTTCATCTTCGGAACCAGGTGTCCAACTCCATCGATCAGCCCCGTGTCCAAGGCACTGTCGCCCACCCAGATCTCTCCGGTGAACAAGTCGGCGTCGCGGTTCAGCCTTGCTCCGCGACGGGTTTTCACGTGATCGATGAAACCGTTGTGGATGTGCTCCTGAAGCTCTTTCAGGCGTACCACGTCCTCGGGATTCTCCGGACGAAACGGGTCCAGCAGGCTTTTCGACTTTCCTGCGGTGTAGACACGGCGCGTGATGCCGTGGCGCTCGATAAAGCCGTCCAACCCGAAGCCTGCGGAAATAACGCCGATCGAGCCGACGACAGAATGACGGTCGACCCAGATCTCGTCGGCCGCACTGGCGAGATAGTATCCGCCGGAAGCTGCCACGTCTTCGACGAAGGCGTAGACCTTCACGCCCTTCTCGTCGGCAAGTCGCCTGATGCGGGCCGCAATAAGCGAAGACTGCGAAGGGCTGCCGCCCGGAGAATTGATCGACAGTGCGACAGCCGCCGGTTTGCCCTTGGTGAAGGCTTTCTGGATCAGGCCGGCAAGGCCAGCGTCGCTCAGAGCGCCGCCTCGTGCCTGAGCCGCAATGATCCCTTGAAGCCGAAGTACCGAGACCACGGGTTGGGACTTCAGGAACGGAATGAAGCGCTTCATGCGGTTCGATGTAGGCCGGGGAAGGGTCGGCAACAAGGCGCAAGCTGGATCGATTGCGAGATTGTTGCGCTCAAAAGTCGCTGCAAGGATGGACTTTGCCTGCGAGGTGCCCGCCGCGCCTTTCCCGGGGACATTCGGCGATCGAAGTCGCAACAGATACTGTCAGGCCAATTACTGCCTGATCCGGTAGCCGGTACGGAAAATCCACCAGACGATGCCGAGACAGGCCAGCATGAAGCCGACGATCGCAACCAGGCTGGCCAGCACCGGCACATCCGACGTTCCGAAGAACGACCATCGGAAACCGGAAACCAGGTAGAGGACCGGGTTGAAGTGCGACACGGTCTGCCAAAGCGGCGGCAGCATCGTGATCGAGTAGAAAGAACCTCCGAGGAAGACGAGCGGAGTGACCACGAGAAGAGGTACGAGGTTGAGCTGCTCGAAGCTTTTGGCCCAGATGCCGAGAATGAAGCCCAGCAGTGCGAAGCTGACCGAAGTCATCAGCAGGAACAGGATCATCCAGACGGGGTGCAGGATGTGGAGATCGACAAAGAAAAATGACGTGGCGAGGATGATGAGGCCGATCAGCAACGATTTGACCGCCGCCGCGCCGACATACCCGAGGACGATCTCGAAAGACGAAAGCGGAGCCGAGAGAACCTCGAAGATGGTGCCGATGAACTTCGGAAAATAGATGCCGAAGCTGGCGTTCTGAATGGACTGTTGCAGCACCGTCAGCATGATCAGGCCCGGCACGATGAAGGCACCGTAGCTGACGCCCTCGACCTGTTCGATCCGGCTGCCGATGGCTGCGCCAAAGACCACGAAGTAAAGCGAGGTCGACACGACCGGCGAGACGATCGACTGCACGATCGAGCGAAAGAAACGGGCCATCTCGAAGCGCCAGATGGCAGTAACACCATACCAGTTCATGCCGCGTCCTCCTTCACCAGACCGACGAAGATGTCTTCCAGCGACGACTGGCTCGTCTGGATATCCCGCAACGTGAGCCCGGCCGCCTGCATGTCCTTCAGGAGCGCGGTTATCCCGGTTCGCTCGCCCTTGGTATCGTAGGTATAGACCAGGGACCGGCCCTCATCCTGCAGACAGATGTCGTAGTGCGACAGGGACGGGGGAATGTCGGTCAGGGGTGCCGTCAGTTCGACCCGCATCTCTTTCCGGCCCATCCGGCTCATCAGGGCCGCCTTGTCCTCGACCAGCAGCAACTCGCCCTTGTTGATAACGCCGATGCGGTCCGCGATGGCTTCAGCCTCTTCGATGTAGTGGGTGGTCAGGATGATGGTGACGCCGTCGGCGCGCAGGCGCTCAACCATGGCCCACATGTCGCGGCGAAGATCCACGTCGACGCCTGCCGTAGGTTCGTCGAGGAACAGCACGCGCGGCTCGTGCGCCAAAGCCTTGGCGATGAGGACACGGCGGCGCATGCCGCCCGAGAGCTGCGAGTTTCGCGTATCTCGCTTATCCCAGAGAGACAGATCCTTCAGGACCCTTTCCAGATGCGCCGGGTCAGGTTTCTTCCCGAAAAGCCCGCGTGAGAAGCGGACGGTGTTCATCACGAATTCGAACGGTTCGAGCGTGATCTCCTGCGGCACGAGGCCGATCAGGCGCCTCGCATCGCGGTAGTCTTGCTCAACATCGAAGCCCGCGACAGTGACCGAGCCGGAGGTCGGCGATGTGATGCCGCAGACGGTCGAGATGAGCGTTGTCTTGCCCGCCCCGTTCGGGCCGAGCAGCGCGATGATCTCGCCTTCCTCGATGTCGAGCGTCACGCCTTTCAGCGCCTCAAAGCCGCCATCATAGGTCTTCTTGAGGTCTCGGATGCGGACGATTGCGGACATGGAAAGCCTCCTTGAGCGACCTACCTAATCCTGCGGCGGGCGTGCCGAAACTGCGGAAATGCGTAGGTCCACTCTGCTGGAATACACTAACAGAAAAGGCCGCCCGAGGGCGGCCTTCGTAACTGCTGAGCCGCAGGATCAGTTCTGAGCGTAATATTCGATGACGAGGTTCGGTTCCATCAGAACCGGGTAGGGAACGTCCGACAGGCCCGGCGTGCGCACGAAGGTCGCAACCATCTTCGAGTGATCGACTTCGAGGTAGTCGGGAACGTCACGCTCGGGCAATTGGGCGGCCTCCAGGACCAGCGCCATCTGCTTGGAGCGGTCGCGCACCTCGATCAC
>CAZRNL010000188.1:0-6419 GCA_964601395.1 uncultured Silicimonas sp.
GCTGGACCGGGGGCCTGATCTGCCCCGCGCAGGCCGTCGAAAAGCTGAAACACCTTGTCAGCCGTGCCGCCTTCGACATCGAGGGATTGGGCGCCAAGCAGGTCGAGCAGTTCTTCGACGACGGCTGGATCAGGGAACCCGCCGACATTTTCACGCTGAAGGATCGCTACGGCAGCGGCCTGCAGCAGCTGAAGAATCGCGAGGGCTGGGGCGAGAAATCGGCCGATAACCTGTTTGCGGCGATCGACGAGCGGCGCATCATTGCGTTTCACCGCTTCCTGTTCGGGCTTGGCATCCGACACCTTGGCGAGGTTGCCGCAAAGGATCTGGCGCACGCCTTCGGCAGTTGGGAAGTCCTGGCGGATGCAGCGGATCGCGCGGCGGCGGAACCCGCCGCGACCGAAGGCCCGTCGCGCGAGGCGCTGGCCGCAAGCCCCGCTTGGGGGGAATTCCTGGCGATCGACGGCGTCGGAGCGACATTGACGCAATCCTTGGTCACCACGCTTGCGCAGGACCATGAACGCGCTTCGATCGACCGGCTTGTGGCGCATCTGACCATCGAAGCTCCGACGGCGCGGGCCACCGACAGCCCGGTCGCAGGCAAGACCGTGGTGTTCACCGGCACGCTGGAAAAGATGACCCGCGCGGAAGCCAAGGCGCGAGCCGAGGCACTGGGGGCCAAGGTGGCGGGCTCGGTTTCGGGCAAGACCGACCTTCTGATTGCAGGTCCAGGCGCCGGGTCCAAGGCCACCAAGGCGGCGGAACTGGGGATCGAAACCATTGACGAGGACGCCTGGCTGGCGCTGATCGGGAACCCATGAGCGGGCGGCCGGAAATCCTGTTCCCGCTTTTCGCTTCGCTGGAGACGCTGCCGGGAGTAGGCGAGAAGACGGCGAAACTCATGGCCAATCTTGATGTGGGAACACCGCGCGATCTGTTGTTCACCTTGCCCGGATCAGTCGTCGATCGGCGCTTCCGCCCGACGATCCAGGGAATGTCTCTGCCCGGGACGGTCACGACCGAGGTGACGATCGAACACCATCACCCGCCGCGTGCGAAGGGACGACCCTATCGGGTCGACGTGTCCGACAGCGAGGCGACGTTCCAGCTTGTCTTCTTCCACGCCTATGAGGAGGCACTGAAAAAACAACTGCCCGTCGGCGCGCGACGGCTGGTTTCGGGACGGGTGGAGCTCTTCGACGGCATCGGCCAAATGGTGCATCCCGACCACATCCTGTGGCCCGAGAAAGCCGGCAGTCTGCCATCCTTCGAACCGGTCTATCCCCTGACGCAAGGCGTTACGCAGAAGATCATGGCAAAAGCCGCGACCGGAGCGCTAGACCGGGCGCCCGACCTTGCCGAGTGGATCGACGCCGCCCTCGTCGCCCGCGAGGGTTGGCCCGCTTGGCGAGAGGCGCTGACAATGGCCCATGCGCCGCAGGGATCGGCGGATGTCGCGCCTGCCTCCCCGGCCCGGGTGCGGCTGGCTTACGACGAGTTGTTCGCGCATCAATTGACGCTGGCGCTGGTCCGCCAGAAACGGCGCAAGCGCAAGGGACGTCCATCGATCGCGACGGGCCGGCTTCAGTCAAAGGTGCTGGACGCACTTCCGTATCGCCCGACCGGTGCGCAGGAACGAGCCGTCCGCGAGATCGCCCATGACATGGCGGCTCCTGAGCGGATGAACCGGCTCCTGCAGGGCGACGTGGGCGCGGGCAAGACCTTGGTGGCGCTGATGGCGCTTCTGGTGGCCGTCGAGGCAGGCGGGCAGGGCGTGATGATGGCCCCGACCGAAATCCTCTCGCGTCAGCACCTGGCGGGCTTGCGACCTTTGGCGGAAAGCGCCGGTGTTGTGGTCGAGATCCTGACCGGGCGCGACAAGGGGGCGGAACGGCGCGCCAAGCTTCAGGCGCTGGAAACGGGCGACATCCACATCCTTGTCGGAACTCATGCCGTCTTTCAGGAGGACGTCACTTTCCACGATCTGCGCCTTGCGGTGATCGACGAACAGCACCGCTTCGGCGTCGCACAACGTATGGCGCTTGGGGCCAAGGGCCAGGTGGCGGACGTGCTGGTGATGACGGCGACACCCATTCCCCGTTCTCTGAGCCTGGCGCAATACGGCGATATGGACGTCTCGGTTCTCGATGAGAAGCCGCCGGGGCGAACGCCCGTGTCGACAGCGCTGGTCAGCACCGGGCGGATCGACGAGGTGGTGGAGCACCTGAAGAAGGCCGTCGCCGAGGGGCGGCAAGCCTATTGGGTCTGCCCGCTGGTCGACGAAAGTGAGGTAAGCGACCTGACGGCGGCGGAGGAGCGGTTCAAGCGCCTGCGGGCTATTCTTGGGGAGGGTGTTGTCGGCCTGGTCCACGGCCAACTGCCGTCTGCCGATAAAGACGCTGCCATGGCCGCTTTCGCCTCGGGCAAGACCCAGGTCCTGGTGGCGACGACGGTGATCGAGGTTGGCGTAGACGTGCCCAACGCCTCGATCATGGTGATCGAGCGGGCCGAGATCTTCGGTTTGGCGCAGCTTCACCAGTTGCGGGGGCGCGTCGGGCGGGGGGCGGAACGCTCGACCTGCCTGCTGATGTACCAGCCTCCCCTGACGGAAGGCGGGCGGCGGCGGCTGGAGACCCTGCGCGAGACCGAAGACGGGTTCCGCATCGCCGAAGAAGACCTTGCGATGCGCGGCGCGGGCGATGTGCTGGGAACAGCTCAGTCCGGTTTGCCGCGTTTTCGCTTCGCCGATCTCGAACGCCAGACCGCCCTTCAGGCGATGGCGCGGGACGACGCCCGAAAACTGATCTCTGACGATCCAACCCTGGAAGGAGAACGCGGTCGCACCGCACGCGTTCTTCTTTGGCTGATGCAACAGGATCGGGCGATCCAAATGATTTCAGTAGGTTAGCCGCAGCCAGATCATTTTGTTCACTAATGTTCTTAAAAAGTTCTTTACAGTATCGAGAACATTTGAGAACAATACAGCAACAAACGCAGCCCGCCCGCTGTCTGAACCCGAGTAGAAGGACGAATCAAGATGAACGAGCTGAGAGATACGTTGTCGCGCAATGCCGCGACACTCGCCCAGGATTTCGCCGGTGTCGCTTCTCTGGTGGTGATCCTCTTTGCCGGATTGTCGTTGCCCGGCCTGTTCTGATCCTTTTTCGACTGCCTGCGGTCTGGAAGGCCGATCCCGCGCATCCTGTCCCAAACCGGTGCGCCTGAGATCTCTCCCTCGCGTGACCCCTGTCCCGGGTCCCCGGGTCGGCCCTCACACCAGATACGCCACTTCCGCCGCCATCCGTCCCCGGATGCGCGGCGGTTTTTTTGTTACTGACGGGCGGTCAGGCGCAGTTCGCGCGGGCCTCGGCCTCGGCCACGGCATCCGCCGTAGCATCGAGCGCCAGCATGATCGAAGCATGGCGGTTGCGAAAGTCGCGGGCCGGTTTAAGTACCGCGTAGTCGTCGAAAGGCGCCTCGGGCACGGGTCCGTTCTCGGTTAGCATCGCGCGCAACTGGTCACGGGCGTGCTCGATCTCGGCGCGGGTCCGGCCGATGACATGCGCGCCCAGCACCGATGCCGAGGCTTGTCCAAGGGCACAGGCCTTCACGTCCTGACCGAAGCGCGTGATCCTGCCCCCTTCAAGCGCCACGTCGACGGTGATGGCAGATCCGCAAAGAGGCGAGCGTTTCCGGACGGTGGCGTCAGGCGACTCAAGCCGTCCGGTCAGCGGAATATCCGCCGCCAGTTCCAGGATACGTCCCGAATAAAGCTTGATCAGATCGGTTTCGGCCATGACTTTCCTTCCGACGCCTGTCTCTCTATTTAGGGGCTTCCGGCGATTTAGGAAAGGACCGGCCGATGGCTTTCGACGCCACAAGCATGCGCTACAACGAGCAGGGCCTGATCCCGGCCATCGCGCAGGAGGATGGCACCGGCGACGTGCTGATGATGGCGTGGATGAACGCCGAGGCCGTCGAGCGCACGCTGGCGACAGGCAGGGTGACCTACTGGTCGCGCTCGCGCGCCGCATTCTGGGTCAAGGGCGAGACCTCGGGCCACGTGCAGGAGCTTGTGGATTTCCGCATTGACTGTGACCGGGACTGCCTTCTGCTCATCGTGCGCCAGACGGGACCGGCCTGTCACACGAACCGCAAGAGTTGCTTCTACACCTCGGTGCAAGACGGTGAAGAGGTCGAGCTGTCGAAAGCAATGGTCTGAAGGGCGACTCCGCCCGACCCGTTCCGCGTCTCACCACCCGGAGTAATTGCGAAAAGAAGAAGGATCACAGGCCGACCATTCGGCGAATGTCGTCTGGCGTCGCGCCATCCTCGCGGTAGGCGCGAATAGCGCGGGCGTCATCCCGCTTGGCCAGGCGCTTGCCGGTTTCGTCGCGGATCAGGCGGTGGTGGTGGTAGATCGGGGTGGGCAGGTCCAGAAGATGCTGGAGGATTACCTGGATCGGGGTGAAGTCGAAAAGATCCTCGCCCCGGATAACGTGGCTGATGCGCTGGTCCGCGTCGTCGAAGGCCGACGCCAGGAAATAGGCGACGATGTCTTCGCCTTTTCGACTGAGAACGATGTCGCCGATGTCGGCCAGCGCTTTCTCGGGATCGACCGTGTGTTTTCCCTCCCGACCGACTCCGGTCTCCGAGAAGTCGAGCCGCTGACCCGCGAGATGATCGAGCGCGAGGGCAAGATCGAGGCGAAGCGCGTCGCCGGGTAGGCGATGGGTCATCGGACGGCCTCGGCACGTGCCCGGATAGACGCTGTGCACCACCCCTTCCTGTGGGGCAGAAAGTGCTGCCCGGATATCGGACCGGGTGCAGGAGCAAGGATAGAGCAGTTTCAATTCGGCTAACGGCTGAAGCCGGAGGTTGTAGCTGTCGACGTGTTCTGACTGGCGATGGACCTGCCCGTCCCATGTCAAATTCAACCAGGCAAGATCCTCACGGATCAGGGCGTCCCACTCGGGCTTCGACCGTTCGAGATCGGTATCTTCCATGCGAAGTAGGAACTCTCCGCCCTCGCGGCGCGCCATGTCGTGCGCCAGGATCGCCGAATAGGCATGGCCGACGTGAAGCGGCCCGGTGGGCGACGGGGCAAAACGCGTCCGAAAGGTCACGTGCGCCTTAAGACGTAGACCGTGGACTTCATGTCCTTGCCGGGCAGGTGCGGTCCATCCTGCTCGAAGGCCACTTCGATGTCGGGGGCAAGGACTGCGATATCCAGCTTGTCGGTGTATCCACGGTCGGCCAGCGTCGCGTCGTTGAAGCTGAAGGCCAGCAACCCGCCCGACGGCAGGACATCGAGCAGCATGTCGAGGGTCTCGGGCGGGGCCGCGCCAAGACTGATGACGCCAGAGGCTGCGATGATCGGATAATTGCCGCGTTTCACATGCCCCAGCGTTCCAGGCTCGCCAAGCCAGAGGTGCTGGTAGATGTCTCGGGCACGGGCCTTGTCGAGCATTTCCGGTGATATGTCCGTACCGTCGATCTGCGCGAAACCCGCCGCTTTCAGCGCGAGACCGGAAAGGCCGGTGCCACAGCCGAAATCGAGCACCGGCTTGTCGGCGTTCGCGCCGGACAGGCGAAGCGCCATCGCGATGCGCGATGGAGTGGCATAGCCCCAGGCCGCCATGTCGTCGTTGTAGGCATCGGCCCAGTCGGCATAGAGCTGCCGTGTCTCGTCGAAGCTGCGGCGGGTCCAGAGTCTGGCGGTCGGATCGTCCATCATGTGCAGAGGTTATGCGACCCGGTGTGGCGCGTCCATCGCCCTGCTACTCGGCCACCAGAGCGGCATCGGCGGCTAGCCAGCCTGTCCAGTCGGCCTTGGCACGGTCGGTATAGGCCTTGTAGCGGTCTTTCCGGCCCCTACGGCCGCCCTTGGCATCGACGGGCGGAAAGAGACCGAAGTTGACGTTCATCGGCTGGAAGGTCTTCGCATCCGCGCCACCGGTGATATGCGTGACAAGCGCACCTATGGCCGTGGTCTGCGGCACGGGCGGCAAACGCTGTCCCAGCAGCTCGGCCACGGCAAGACGCCCCGCCAGCAATCCCATCGCAGACGACTCGACATAGCCCTCGACCCCGGTGATCTGACCGGCGAAGCGAATGTTCGGGCGCGAGCGAAGCCGCATCTCGCTGTCGAGAAGCCGGGGTGAGTTCAGGAACGTGTTGCGGTGGATGCCGCCCAGTCGGGCAAAGCTGGCATTCTGGAGACCGGGAATCATCCTGAATACATCTGCTTGCGCACCGTACTTCATCTTTGTCTGGAAGCCGACGATGTTGTAGAGCGTGCCAAGGGCGTTGTCTCGACGAAGCTGGACAACGGCATAGGATTTTTCGTCCGGCTTGTGCGCATTTGTCAGACCAACAGGCTTCATCGGGCCGAAACGGAGTGTCTCGCGCCCGCGTTC
>CAZRNL010000189.1:0-6389 GCA_964601395.1 uncultured Silicimonas sp.
GTTGCCTGAAGTCGATGTGAAGGCCCCGGCAGTGATGGAGACGGTCAGCATCTAGCGTAAGCCGTCTCGGCCTTCGATCGCGTCCACCGCCAGCCCGCCGACGCGCGACATAGGTCGCCCGCTGTCCGTCACCGCGACTGCAACAAGGATTTCGTTGGCGCGGGGCGCATCCGGCATTCGGACTTCGATGGCGTCGAAATGGCTTCTGACAAAGGCCGCGTCCTTGTGACCGAGAGGAACGTCCAGCGTTTGGCCAGGTCCGCCGCGCTTCTTGGCCGACGGCACCAGTGCCGCGCCGCCGCCCACTTCCGCCCGCAGGGGCGCGCCAAGCTTTGGGTGGAGGATTGCGGCGGCATGCTCGAGTTCTCCGTTCTCGCCCACCAATGCCCCCTTGCCATAGCTTTCCACCGCGTCGGGCGCGATCCCGAGTGCTTCAACGCAGCGGCGACCAAGGAGCGCGCCCAGTTCCTCGCCAATCTCGATGAGCTCGGAAAGGTCCTGGTGAAAAGCGCCGGCACACGGGTTGCGAATGACCGCGACAGCCACTGCCTTGCGCGTAGGCGGTACGATCCGTTGGCCCATTTCGGTCAGCGTCTCCTCGACGCTGACGTGGATCGTCCTGATATCCGCCTTCATGCCCCTGCCTTCCTTATGTCCCCGAAGAACTTCGTCAGAAGTGCGCCGGCCTCATCTGCGCCGATGCCGTCGTAAACCTCGGGCACATGATGCGCCTGCGGATGCGTGAAGATCCGGGGCCCATGGACAACACCGCCGGACTTTGGGTCGGCCGCGCCAAAGTAAAGCCGGCCGATCCGCGCGAAAGAAATGGCCGCGGCGCACATCGGGCAGGGTTCGAGAGTGACATAGATGTCCGCCCCTGTCAGCCGTTCAGAGCCAAGTTTCGCCGCGGCCTCGCGGATAACCAGGATCTCGGCGTGAGCCGTCGGATCGCCAAGCTCGCGCGTCCGGTTGCCCGCCTGCGCCAGCACTGACCCGTCCGCGCCTACCAGAACCGCCCCGACCGGAACTTCACACCGCGCAGCGGCGGCGCGCGCCTCTTCAAGAGCGGTCTCCATATGGCTGTTGAACTTCATTTTTTCTCCGACCGGGTCCGGCATGGGAAACGTGGCACCCGTCATTCTTGGAACATGGCGACGTGCAATTCGACTCAAATCGGCGGACCGCCCTAAAATTGCGTGACTTGCGGCACGACGAGTCCGTTCTTCCACTTGCGCGGCACTCCCTGTAAGCCCGTGGCATGAGCGAAAAATCCCATGAAGGCGAACGCATCGCCAAGGTTCTGGCCCGGCGCGGCGTCGCATCGCGGCGCGAGATCGAGCGCATGATCGAGGCCGGGCGCATCTCGGTGAACGGCAAGCAGATCGACAGCCCCGCTCTTAACGTGCGCCCCTCGGACAGGATCATTGTCGATGGAAAACCCGTGGCCGAAGCCGAACCGGCGCGACTTTGGCTGTATCACAAACCTGCGGGGCTGGTGACGACGGAGCGCGATGAAAAAGGACGCTCTACGGTTTTCGAGAACCTTCCTGAGGATTTGCCCCGCGTGATGTCGATCGGCAGGTTGGACCTGACCTCGGAGGGACTTCTCCTTCTGACCAACGACGGTGAGATCAAGCGCAAGCTGGAACTGCCATCGACCGGTTGGCTCAGGAAATACCGTGCGCGATTGAAAGGCTCACCCAAGGACGAGGACTTCGCGCCGCTTCGCAAGGGAATCGTTGTCGACGGAGAACAGTTCCAGCCGATGACCGTGACGCTTGACCGCCAGCAGGGCAGCAACGCCTGGGTGACCGTGTCGCTGCGAGAGGGCAAGAATCGCGAAATCCGCCGTGCGATGGAATCGATCGGCCTGGTCGTGAACCGGTTGATCCGCATCAGCTATGGCCCATTCCAGCTTGGCGAGTTGAAGGCCGGATCGGTCGAGGAAGTGCGCCCGCGCGTGTTGCGCGATCAATTGGGCCTCCAAAGCCCGGCGCCTGCCGGTGCAAGGACCGCAATGAGAAAGCGCAAGATCTCGCCCCGAGGCTGAAACTCCGAGCGAGACAATGTCATTCCGCTGGTGCAATAGGGAAGTTCGACGCCGGTTCATTTAACAGACCGCTCGAAATGCCTTTGCCTATGTCGAGAATCCTGCATCTTTCCCCCTCCCGGCCTATGGCATGAACGGGTCCAATCACATATGTTATCGCTGACGAGAGGACCCGCTTGACTATGCAACGGCTTGTTCTGGCAATTTTGCTTGTGGCTTTGGCTGCCGGGGTGGTCGCACTTCTGCTTCGGAGCTTCTCACGGGTCTATAGGCGCGCAGGAGACCTGGACGCCATTGATGCGGAGGGTGAGATGCCGAAGATTTCCTTTTTCCTGCTTCTCTGCCTGATCATGTACGTCTCGCTCAACGGGGCATCCTGATGGCTGAGCGGTTTGGCGGAAAGTTCAGCCCCGCCGCGGCATCCAAGCCGCCGCTGCCGGGTAAAAGGCGTCGCCGTCCGGCCGGCGCACGGGTGAACTTTCTGTTCATTGTACCGTTCCTTCTCCTTCTTACGGCGTTCCAGCAGGAACCGGTCGGCATGGCTCTCGATCTGGCCGCGTTCGGCATTCTGATGCTGGCGGCATGGCTGACGCGCGACGGCCTGATGGCGGAGGACGCCTACAGAGCCCGCCGTGTGGCCAAACGTCCGGCAATCCCGCGCAAGATGTTTGGCAGTTTCCTGACCGGGTTTGGGCTTGCCGTGGCCGGTCTCGAAGCAGCGAGCTTGAGTCCGATCGAGCCCGCAATCTACCTCGTTCTCGGCGCGGTTCTGCATTTCCTGTCCTTTGGCCCCGATCCTTTGGCGGACAAGGGAACTGAGGGCATGGACGAGTTTCAGACAGACCGAGTTGCGCGGGTGGTCGACGAAGCAGAAGGCCATCTGGCCGCGATGCGCGACGCTATCCGCAGGGCGGGGGTTCCAGCTTTGGAACGCCGGGTTGCGGACTTTTCCGCGACGGCCCAGAAGATGTTCAGTGTCGTCGAGGAAGACCCGCGCGATCTCTCTGCGGCCAGACGTTACTTGGGTGTCTATCTACTGGGCGCTCGTGATGCGACTGTCCAGTTCGCCGACCTGTATGCGCGCTCGAAGAACGAGGACGCACGCAAGGATTACGAGTTGCTGCTGAGCGACCTTGAAACTTCATTCAACCAGAAAACCCAGAAACTGCTTCTCGACGACAAGTCGGGTCTCGATGTCGAAATCGAGGTTCTGCGAGAGCGACTGGCGCGCGAAGGCGTGAAAAGCGAAATTTGATCATCAGGAGAGAACGTCATGGATGAAAGCGTGCGTCAGAAGGCCGAGAAGTCGATGGTTCTGGTTCAGGAGGCTACCCGAGTGCATCTTGCAGACCCGAAACCCGCAAACGAGATCGTGCCCTACGAGGCCGCAGATCCCGGCACCACTGCCGAGATCGAGAAGAGAATTGCCGAGATCGACATGGCGAACACGAATTCGATCGTGTCTTTCGGCTCTGCCGCGCAACAGGAATTGCAGGAAATCAGCCAGTCCATGCTGGCCGATGTGCGCAACAAGGACGTCGGCCCGGCCGGCGACAGCCTGCGCCAGATCGTCTCGACGATCCGCGGCTTCTCGATCAGTGAACTGGACGTGCGCCGTAAGCGGTCGTGGTGGGAGCGGCTTCTCGGCAGAGCGGCCCCGATCCATAACTTCGTGTCCCGCTTCGAAGAAGTTCAGGGGCAGATCGACAAGATCACCGACAACCTTCTGGGCCACGAGCACAAGCTTCTGAAGGACATCAAATCTCTGGACATGCTCTACGACAAGACGCTGGCCTTCTACGACGAGTTGGCGCTTTACATCGCAGCCGGCGAAGAGAAGCTGAAACGTCTGGACGAAGTCGACATCCCTGCCCGTGAGGCAGCAGTCGACGAGGCACCGGAAGATCAGGGCGTGATGCGGGCCCAGGAACTGCGCGACCTCAGGGCGGCGCGAGACGATCTGGAGCGGCGGGTCCATGACCTGAAATTGACTCGGCAAGTCACGATGCAGTCGCTTCCCTCGATCCGCCTGGTTCAGGAAAACGACAAGTCGCTCGTCACCAAGATAAACTCAACGCTTGTCAATACAGTGCCCCTTTGGGAAACGCAGTTGGCGCAGGCGGTTACCATCCAGAGATCCTCCGAGGCCGCCGAAGCCGTTCGTGACGCGAACGACCTGACAAACGAGCTTCTGACCGCAAATGCCAAGAACCTGCGCGAAGCCAACAAGGTTATCCGCGAGGAAATGGAGCGCGGCGTCTTCGACATCGAAGCTGTCAAGCAGGCCAATGCCGAACTGATCGCAACCATTCAGGAAAGTCTTCAGATTGCTGACGAGGGCAAGGCGAAACGGGCCGCGGCCGAGACGGAACTCAAGAAGATGGAAACGGAGTTGAAAGCAACTCTGGCATCGGCAAAGGCGCGCAAGGACGGCGTCGGATCGAACGCCGGGGAAAGCGTTCAGGCTCCCTGACCGTCATGCGACTGGCACGGTTCGCGATGTCCCTGGCAGTATTCGGACTGGTCGTCTCGTGCGATCAGTTCGATAGCCTTGGCACGGTGCCTGATACCACTCCCGCGCCTGTTGCCCGGCCGGAAGCCGACGAACCGTATCCGGAAAGCCTGGAGCTACAGGCTTACTACCAGCGTATTGAAGACGGACACAGATCCCGAGGCCTCTTGCGTGGCGATGGCGGAGGTCCGGATGTGCCGTTCGATGCCGCCAAGCTGGCACGGACCTTCACGATTATAGCCTTTTCGCGCGAATTTTCGGACGTTGGCGGAGCGCTGGTCCGCAGGCAGGACAACTCGATCCTGCACCGGTGGGAAGATCCGGTCCGGATCGAGACTGTGTTCGGTCCAGCCGTCGACCAGGGACAGCGTACAGACGACGTGGCTTCCGTCAGAAGATTCGCCGAACGCCTTGGCCGAGTGACGGGCCACCCCGTCTCATCCGTCGACCGAGGTGGAAATTTCCTCGTCCTGATCGTGACCGATGATCAGCGCCGTCAGATCGGGCCGACGTTGAAGCGCATCGTTCCCGAGATCCGGCAGCGCGAGATCGACGTGATCCAGACACTCGACCGCTCGACCTATTGCGTCGTCGTTGCATCCGATCCCAGGAACGACGGTCGGTTGAGGCGTGCAGTCGCGGTGATCCGCGCCGAACTTCCACCGCTCCTGCGGCTGTCCTGCATCCACGAGGAGATCGCCCAGGGCATGGGATTGGCGAACGACAGCCCTGAGGCGCGTCCATCGATCTTCAATGACGACGACGAGTTCGGCCGTCTGACAGCCATGGACGAACTGATGCTGACGATGCTCTATGATCCGAAACTTACTCCGGGATTGGATGCCGAAACGGCACGTCCGATCGTAACCGAACTTGCCCGTGCCTTGGTCGGGTCGGCGTTCTAGTACTTACACCAGAGGAGACCCCAATGGGCATTTTTGACTTTCTCTCAGGCGAGTTCATCGACGTCATTCACTGGGTCGACGACACCCGCGACACCATGGTCTGGCGGTTCGAGCGCGAAGGTCACGAGATCAAGTACGGCGCCAAGCTGACGGTCCGTGAAGGTCAGGCGGCCGTCTTCGTGCATGAAGGGCAACTTGCGGACGTGTTCATGCCCGGACTCTACATGCTCGAGACCAACAACCTGCCAATCATGACGACCCTCCAGCACTGGGATCACGGGTTCAGGTCGCCCTTCAAATCCGAGGTCTATTTCATCTCCACCCGGCGCTTCACCGACTTGAAGTGGGGCACCAAGAACCCGATCATGCTACGCGACCCCGAATTCGGGCCAACCCGGATCCGCGCGTTCGGAACCTACACCGTCAAGGTCAGCGATCCGGGACGGTTCCTGCTGGAGATCGTCGGCACTGATGGCGAGTTCACGATGGACGAGATCAGCTATCAGATCCGCAACATCATCGTTCAGGAGTTCAGCCGGGCTATCGCCAATTCCGGTATCCCCGTCCTGGATATGGCCGGGAATACCGCCGAACTGGGGAAGCTTGTCGCAGAACGGATTTCGGAAACCATTACGGCCTACGGCCTGGTCCTGCCGGAACTCTACATCGAGAACATCTCGTTGCCGCCCGCTGTCGAAAAGGCCTTGGACGTTCGCACGTCGCGCGGAATCACTGGAAACCTTGACGAACATTTCCGCTACAAGGCGGGCGAAAGCCTCGATCAGCCAGGAAGCGCCGCCGGACAGGCGATGGGAATGGGGATGGGCGCCGGCATGGGTATGGCAATGGGCGGTATGGGGCCTTGGGGCGCGCGCGCGCAGGCCCCTGCGGGCGCGCCTACACCTCCGCCACCGCCGATCGA
>CAZRNL010000190.1:0-3056 GCA_964601395.1 uncultured Silicimonas sp.
GGGGCGCAAGGCCTTGCGCCCCTACAATTGCAATTAAATTTACGGACAGGTTGTAAGCAGAAAATTTCGCGTTTAAGGCGCTGCGTTGGGTGATGGGGGAAAATCGCCCAACCGCCATGCGCGGTGACGGGATGGAAGATGTGATCTTTGCCGGGGCCGCCACGCGGTCTGCGCGCAATTTTGCCGAAGTGGTGATCCATCTGGACAATTCCGACCGTCTGGCCCCTGCCGGTTTCAACGACAGCGATACTCTGGAGATCATCCGCCGGATCACGCGCGATGCGGGCTCCGCTTTCAAGGTCAACACCAAGGATGTGCGTGCGCGCGATGTGCAGATGTTGTTCGCCGACGCCTCGACCGGTGCTCATTCGCCCGCGCTGGTGCGGCAGGGCCAGATTTCGGAGTTGATCAACGCCAAACCGAAATCGCGCCGCCGGATCCTCGAGGAAGCCGCCGGTATTTCAGGCCTGTACCAGCGTCGCCACGAAGCGGAACTGAAGCTGAAAGGCGCCGAGACCAACCTTGCCCGAGTAGCCGACGTCATCGAGCAGCTTGCGTCGCAACTTGCCTCGCTCGAACGACAGGCCCGGCAAGCCGCACGTTACCGCGAGATCGGTGGTCAGTTGCGGCATTCCGAAGGGTTGCTTCTCTATCTGCGCTGGCGCGAAGCTGAAAATGCCCGGATCGCCGCCGAAGCGGACCTGGCCGAGCGGGTCCGGGCTGCCTCCGAAGCCGAACGTCTGTCCCGGTCCGCCACCGGAGACCGCGCCAAGGCCGAGGAAGCATTGCCGGCGCTCCGTGAGGAAGAAGCGATAGCAGCCGCCGTTCTTCAGCGCATCAAGGTCCAGATCGGAGCGCTCGACGAAGACGAGGCACGCGCCCTGAAAACCATCGAAACGCTGGAATGGCGCATCGCCCAGCTGATCCGTGACAGCGAGCGCGAGGCGGCGCTGAACGCCGACGCCGGCCAGACGTTGGAGGCACTGATTGCCGAGGAAGCCGGACTTTCCGCTTCTGGCGAAGGCCACGAGGACGCCGTGGAGGCAGCCGCAGGCGTCGCCCATGAGGCTGCGCGTGTTCTGCAGGACCGGGAAGGCGCCCTGTCGCAACTGACCGAGGACGTGGCGCGGCTTGCGGCGCGACATCAATCGGCCGAAAGGCTTCTGGACGACGCGCGCACCACGCTGGGACGCAGCGAGGCGGGCGAGACAAAGGCGACGGAAGACGCGCGATTGGCCGCTGCGGACCTCAAGACGGCCGAAGTGGCATTCCGGACGGCCGAAGCCGCTCTGGCTACCGCAAGCGCCGAGGCGGAAGCCCGCGAGGCGGCCCTGATCGCCGCCGACGATGCCCGCGAAGCGCACCAGTCGCGCGAGGCGGACGCCCGGGCGGAACGGTCTTCGGCCGAAGGCGAAGTGAAGGCCCTTCAGGCAGAAGTCGCCGCGCTGGCGCGGCTGGTCAACCGTGACACCGCCGAAGGCGGCCAGGTCATGGACCTTCTGACGGTGAAATCCGGTTACGAAAAGGCGTTGGGCGCGGCGCTGGCGGACGATCTTCGCGCACCCGTCATCGATGATGACGAAGCCTCTGGCTGGGCGTCCTTGCCGGGCTATGCCAAGCCGCAACCCCTTCCTCCGGGAGTCGCCGCGCTGACCAATCACGTCAGTGTCCCGCTGGTGCTGGTCCGGCGACTGAGCCAGGTCGGAATTGTGGATCCGAAGGATGGCGCGCGGTTGCAGGCCGACCTGCTGCCCGGTCAGCGACTGGTCAGCCACGAAGGCGATCTCTGGCGATGGGACGGCTTCCGCGCAGGCGCCGGAGATGCACCCTCCGCAGCTGCATTGCGGCTTGAGCAGTTGAATCGGCTGGAGATACTGAAACAGGATCTCGAACGTGCAACCGCACGTGCCGACGGTGCGGCGCGCGGTCACGAACACCTGAAGGCGGAACTCGCCAAGCTGACAGATGCGGTTACCCGTGCCCGCGACGCGCGTCGTGCCGCCGATCACGCGCTGGCCGAGACCAACCGGGCGCTGTCGCGCGCCGAAGCCGACCGCAACATCCTGTCCGGCAAGCGCGAGGCGGCGGAACTGGCTGTGCGCCGTCACGGCGACGAGGCGACCGCCGCACGCGGCCGCCTGACCGAAGCCCAGCGCGCCTTGGCGGAACTGGACGATCTGGAAGCGCTTCGCGGCGCCGCAGAAGACATCAAGGTCACCGTCGAGGCGGCCCGCATGACCATGATCGCCAGACGCTCGGCGCATGACGAGCTGAAACGCGACGGAGAGGCCCGTGCGCGGCGCTTGTCCGAGATCGCGCGGGAACGCGCGACATGGTCGGGGCGGCTGGAGAGCGCAGGCTCTCGAATTGCGGAACTGGACGAACGGCGCGCATTGTCGGAGGCAGAACTGGGCGAAGCCAGGGAGGCTCCCGCCCGTATTGCTGCCGACCGCGAAAAACTGGCTGATGCGTTCGGGACAGCAGAAGACCGGCGGCGCAAGGCAGCCGATGCTCTTGCCGAAGCCGAGACCTCGGAACGGGATGCCAAGGAGGCCGAACGCGAGGCTGAACGCCGGGCGTCGGAAGCGCGTGAGAAGCGTGCCGCATCCGAAGCCCGCGCCTCTGCGGCCCGCGAGATCGTGGTCCACGCCGCCGAGCGAATAGTGGAAGAGCAGGAAACGACACCGGACAAACTGCTGGAACGGCTGGAAACCGATCCCGGTGCGCTGCCGTCCGCCGAGCGGATCGAGGCCGATGTGCTGCGGCTTCGCCGGGCGCGGGATGCGCTTGGCGCGGTCAACCTTCGAGCCGAGGAGGATGCCCGCGAGGTCGAGACCGAGCATGGCACGCTGGTCTCCGAGAAGACCGACCTCGAGGATGCGATCCGGGCGCTTCGCACAGGTATTGCCAGCCTGAACAAGGAGGGCCGCGAACGCCTGTTGACGGCCTTCGAGCAGGTGAACTCGAATTTCGCCATGCTGTTCAAACACCTTTTCGGCGGCGGCGAAGCCAAACTGGTTCTGGTCGAATCCGACGATCCGCTCGAGGCCGGACTT
>CAZRNL010000190.1:3066-6369 GCA_964601395.1 uncultured Silicimonas sp.
GGCAAGAAGCTGGCCACGCTCTCGCTTCTTTCGGGCGGTGAGCAGACACTGACCGCTCTGGCATTGATCTTCGCTGTGTTCCTCGCCAATCCGGCCCCGATCTGCGTGCTCGACGAGGTGGACGCGCCGCTGGACGATTCCAACGTCATGCGCTTCTGCGACCTTCTGGACGAGATGTGTCGCCGGACCGATACGCGCTTTCTGATCATCACCCACCACGCAGTGACCATGTCGCGGATGGATCGTCTGTTCGGAGTGACGATGGGCGAGCAGGGTGTGAGCCAGCTTGTCTCGGTCGACCTGAAAAAGGCCGAGGCGCTTGTGGCCTGAGATTTTTGCGGGACTGCCACCGCTTGCTTTGATCGTGGGGGCCTTCCTGATTGCCGGGATGGTCAAGGGCGTGGCGGGCGTCGGTCTGCCGCTGACTGCACTTGGCATTCTCACGACGCAAACCGATCCGCGGACGGCCATCGCCCTGGCGCTGGTGCCGATCTTCCTCTCGAACCTCTGGCAGTTCCTCAGCGCGGGCGGCGTCATCGACGCGGTGCGCCGTTACCTGCCGTTGCTGTCGGTGATGATGGTAGGCATTCCCCTGACACTGGCGCTGACGGCCGGCATCGAGGACCGTCTGCTGCTTGGTATCCTTGGCGCCACGTTCCTGCTCTATGTCGCGATCAACGCCACCCGCTGGTCCCCATCCATTCCCGACCACAGGGACCGCGCCGCGCAGATCGGCTTCGGAGCCATGGCAGGTATCCTGGGCGGACTGACCTCGCTCTGGCTGCCTGCCATCGTGATCTATCTTTCGGCAAGGAAGGTGCAAAAGGACGAGTTCGTGCGCGCCACCGGGCTCATCCTGTTCTCGGGCAGTATTCCCCTTATGATCGGATATTGGCGCGAGGGGTTCCTGACGGGACCCCTCGCAGGTCTTTCGGCCGCGCTCATGGTCCCGACGCTGGCAGGGTTGCTTGCGGGCGGATACCTTCGTCGGCGACTTTCCGAGGCCGCTTTCAAACGCGTTCTTCTGGTGATGTTCGTCCTGATCGGACTGAACCTGATCCGCCGCGCCATCTCGGGTTGAACGTGTCTGGCCTTCGTCCTCTGCATCCCCGATAAGGGTGGATCACAACACAAGGCTGCATAAATTTGCGCCAATCGCCACCCATTCAGCCCACTGACACCCATGTTTGCGCTAGCGGTTCGCGCTTTGCCCTTGCGCCAATGAATTCCACCGCGAAGACTCGCCTGTGGACGAACAGGCTCGGACACCTAAGTTCCGGTCAGTCGAAACACCAGCCGGAAAGGCCCGGCCGGAAAACGGGAGGACTACCATGAAGACTATCAGAACCGCCGCCTTGGCGGTAGCAGCGACTTTCGCTCTCACGACGCCGATCCATGCAGAGGAAGCCAGTTACGTCCTGGCAACCGCATCGACGGGCGGCACCTATTATCCGGTCGGCGTGGCCCTTTCCACGCTCGTCAAGGTCAAGCTCGAGCCCGGCCAGAAAGTCGGAATGTCGGCGATCAGTTCTGCCGGATCGGGCGAGAACATCAGACTGATGCGCGAAGATGAAGCGCAGTTTGCCATTCTTCAGGGTCTCTTCGGGTCCTATGCCGCTACCGGGACCGGGCCGATTGCCGATGCCGGTCCGCAGCCGAACGTGCGCTCGGTGACCATGTTGTGGCAGAACGTCGAGCAGTTCATCGTCTCGAAAGACATGGCCGGTGACGGTACGGTCGGAGTGCTCGCCGATCTGAAAGGCGAGGCCATGGCTATGGGCGCGCAAAACTCCGGAACGATCGGGTCGAACGAGGCCATGCTGGAAGGTCTGGGCATCAACCTCGAGGCCGATTACGAACTGGTCTACGGCGGCTTCGGCCCCGCGGTCGAGGCACTTCAGAACGGCCAGGTCGCAGGCGTCGGCATCGGCGCCGGTGTTCCCACCGGAGCGGTCTCGCAACTGATGGCTTCGGCCGGCGACAGCGTTGCGCTGCTGGAAGTCACGGATGAGCAGATGGCGACGCTGGACGGCGGACGCAATCTCTGGACCCGCTTCGTCATTCCGGCAGGCACCTATCCGGGCCAAAGCACCGACTGGAACACGGTCGCACAGCCGAACTTCCTTGCCGTGAACGCGGACGTTTCGGAAGAGAATGTCTATCAGATCACCAAGACGATCTACGAGAACCTTCCCTTCCTCCAGGCGATCCACCCCGCGACAAACGACATGTCGCTCGACTCCGCTATCGCCGGTCTGCCGGTTCCGCTGCATCCGGGTGCCGTCAGGTATTATCAGGAGCAGGGAATTTCCATTCCCGATCATCTGATCGCCAACTGAAACCATGAGTTCCGGCCGGATCTTCCGGCCGGAATCCTTTTCGGGGAGGGGAGCGCGCTTTGGCCGATGACGAAGACATCCAGGGTCACGACGAGGCGCGACGCGGTTTCACGGGTGCCGCTGAATTCCTGCTCCATCTTCTCTGCTTCGCTATCGCGGTCGGGCATGTCTACGTAGCTTTCGACCCTTTCATTTCCGAGCTTCAGCGAAACGCTTATCACTTCGCCGGGTTCGCTTTTCTCGCCGCCGTCTACAATCCGCTGATTACAGGCCGGACAAGAAGCCGCCTCATGCTGATTTTCGATCTGACATTTGGCGCGCTGGTGGCTGCGGCAGCGATTTATCTGCCAGCCGCGGAAACAGCGATCTATAACCGCGGCGTGAACCTGATCTGGCTGGACTGGGTCGCAATCGCGCTTTGCGTCTTGGGTGGAATTGAGCTGACGAGGCGACTGACCGGCTGGGTTATCCCGATACTTGTCATTCTGTCATTGACCTACGTGGGCGCATGGGGGTCCTGGATCAGCGGTATCTTCAGTTTTCCCGGTCTCTCGTGGGAGACCATCGCCTTCCGCTCTGTCTTCGGCGACGACGCGATGTTCGGCACGATCGCGCGCATCTCGTCCACCTATGTCTTCCTGTTCATCATCTTCGGAGCTTTTCTCTTGCGGTCGGGAGCCGGCGATTTCGTGATCAACCTTGCGCGGGCCGTAGCCGGCAGGATGGTTGGAGGACCGGGCATCGTCGCGGTCATCGCCTCGGGACTGACCGGCACGATTTCGGGATCGGCCGTCGCATGATTGTTCAACATCCACCTGTGCCGTTGAGAGGGAATTGCTGGACCTGACATAAAGGTGGGAGAAAGGCGCCCGCCTGCGACCCAACGCTCGAGCGCTATCGCGCCGGCGCCTCCGCCGCGGCTTGGGTTCGCTCAGCCTCCCTGTCAGTCCAGCCTACGGCCCAA
>CAZRNL010000191.1:0-2638 GCA_964601395.1 uncultured Silicimonas sp.
ATCAGAAGCAACACGAAGTTCGCGATGAAGAGCGAGGCGATGAGGCCCCAGACGACTTCCGGCCGGTCGACAAAAAGAGTTGGTCCGGGAGTGATGTTGAGCGTCATCAGAAGAGCCAGCAGAACGGCCGTGGTACCCGATCCGGGAACGCCAAGCGTCAGCATGGGGACGAGGGCCCCGCCTGCCGCCGCGTTGTTACCCGCTTCGGGCGCCGCGACGCCGCGCGGCACGCCGGTGCCGAAGCCGCCTTTCTTGCCGGCGATGGCCTTCTCGGTCATGTAGGTCAGGAAGCTGCCCAGCGAGGCGCCCGCACCGGGAAGGATGCCGGCAATGAAGCCAAGGCCGCTGGAACGCAGCATCGTGCCGGTGCAGGCAATCAGATCCTTGACCGGGATCGTCACCTTTTCCAGCTTTACGCCGATCGACGTATTCTTGCCGTGGCTTTCAATGAAGAAGAAGACCTCGGCAATGGCGAAAAGACCGACGATTGCGACCAGGAAGTCGACGCCGTCCATCAGGTGCATGTTGCCGTAGGTGAAGCGTGGCATCCCGGTCGTGTGATCGACTCCGATCATCGCGATCCCGAGGCCAAGGCAGGCAGCGATTGCCGACTTGGCCTGGTTGTTGGAGGCCATGCCCCCCAGCGTACAGAAGGCCAGAAGGTAAAGGGCGAAGTATTCTGCAGGGCCGAAAAGGTAGGCGACCCGCGCCAGCATGGGAGCAAGGATCGCAAGCCCCAAAGTAGCCAGGAAGGCACCGACGAACGAGGCAACGCCCGAGATCACCAGCGCATCGCCGGCGCGGCCGTTCTTGGCCATCGGGTAGCCGTCGAGCGTGGTCATCAGCGCGGGTTCGTCGCCGGGGATGTTAAGCAGGATCGACGAGATCCGTCCACCATACATCGCTCCGTAGTAGACCGACGTCAGCAGAACCAGCGCCGACGTCGCGTCGAGGCCGAGCGTGAATGTCAGCGGGATCAGGATCGCCACGCCGTTCGAGGGGCCGAGGCCCGGAAGCGCACCGATGATCGTCCCGAGGAAGCAGCCGACCACGGCCAGCATGAGGGTCCAGGGTGACAGGGCGACTTCGAAGCCCAGCGCAAGGTTGCTTAGAATGTCCATGACGGGTTCAGCCCAGGAGGGACTTCGGAACCGGCTGAAGCCCGAGTCCGAGTCCGTATTTGAAAAGGACGAAAAGACCGATCGAAAGCCCCAGTCCGGTAAGAACCGCCGCAACGGGACGAGACGCGATCTGATAGCTCAGGATGGCTCCGACCACGGCCGTCGGCAGAAGGAAGCCGAGCGGTTTCAGCAGGTACGCATAGGCGACCAGGACCACCAGCGCGACAAGCAATGCGCCGAAGGTTCTGATGCCCGGCCACTCCGGCTCGGGGTCCGGACGGAAGACAAGCGTAAGCGCAGCGATGATCATCACAATTGCCACCGCAAGCGGGAAAGTCTTGGACCCAACCGGGTCGGACAGGAAGCTGGTCTGTATCTGGAAGGCGCTCGCGATATACGCGAGCGCTACCATGATGATGACCAGACCGAAGATCCGGTCGCTGGCCATTACTGGATAACTCCGATTTCCTTCGAAAGCTCGACGGTATCGGCGATCACGTCGTCGACCCAGCTCTGGAAGTCGTCGCCGACCTTGGTGAAGGGAGCGAGGCCGTTGGCGACCATGGATTCCTGCCACGCGTCGGACTCGGCGACGGCCTGAAGCTTGGCGGCCCATTCGGCGAAGCGCTCATCCGAAATGCCCTTCGGCACGTAGAGACCGCGCCAGTTGACCGCGACGACATCATAGCCCTGTTCGCGGGCGGTAGGGATGTCCTCGAAGCCTGGCACGCGCTCTTCGGTCAGAACCGCAAGTGCACGGACTTCGCCCGACCTGATGAAGCCCACGATCTCGGACATGTCGCCGGTCATCGCCTGGGTGAAGCCGCCGATTGTCTGGGTGATGGCGTCCGCGCCGCCATCGACGCCGATATACTTGATCGTGCGGATATCGTCGAAGCCGGCCGCCTTCAGGATCTGGAGAGGCTTCATGTGGTCGAAGCCGCCCGCCGCCGAGCCGCCTGCGAAGGCAACGGAACCCGGATCGGCCTTGATCGCCGTGACCATGTCGTCAAGGTTCTGGAAGGGCGAATCCGCCGCTACGATGATCACGCCGGGGTCGCCCGCGATTGTGCCGACAAAGCGAACCTGGTCCGCAGTCAGCCCCGCGAAGGCGTTCTGGGCCAGCCGTGTCGTGGTGGCCGACGAGGCCGCGACGATCAGGTCAGCGTCTTCGTTGCGTTCGGCCACGACATGTCCGAAGGCAACGCCGCCACCGGCACCGGCCATGTTGGTGACCTGTACAGGAGCGTCGACCTCGCCGATGTCGTACAGGATCTTGCCGATCTGGCGGCATGTGAAGTCCCAGCCGCCGCCGGGGTTTGCAGGTGCGATGCATTCGACGGCTTGCGCCATGCCGCCGACCAGACAGAATGCAGCCGTCAGGCTGAGTGCCTTGAGTCTCATGATTTCCTCCCATTTGACTTGGCGGGTTGTCCCGCTCATGGTCACATGAAGTCCATGAACCTGACACAAACCTGTCACGCCCGAAAAAATCTCGAACGCAATGCGCTACCTTC
>CAZRNL010000191.1:2648-6346 GCA_964601395.1 uncultured Silicimonas sp.
CTCATAGAGGACAATTCCAACTTGGCGCGTGCGGTGGTCGAGCGGCTGCAGCTTGACGGGCATGCGGTCGACCATGCCAACACGCTGGCGACGGCGCGAAGCTGCATTGCGGTGGCGGAGTACGACCTTATCCTGCTCGACATCATGCTGCCTGATGGCGACGGCCGCAGCTTTCTCGAAGAGCATCGAAGGGCAGCGCATGGAACACCGATCATTGTCACGACGGCACGGTCGGAAGTGTCGGACAGGGTGGGGCTTCTGGATCTTGGTGCGGACGATTACATCACCAAGCCGTTCGACTTCTCCGAACTCGAGGCTCGCTGCCGTGCCGTGCTGCGCCGCCGGGGGGGCATGGCCGCCAACCGGGTCGCGTTCGCGGATGCGGTTCTCGAGACGACGGCGGGCGAGTTGAAGATAGGCAGCATCGGCGTCACGCTCAGAAACCGGGAACTGAGGCTTCTCGAGGTCTTTTTCGGCGCGCCGGGGCAGGTCTTTTCGAAATCCTACCTTATGGACCGTCTGTTCTCGTTCTAGGACGACGTCAACGAGAACGCCATCGAAGTCTACGTCGGGCGATTGCGCAAACGGCTCGAACCTTCAAGGGCCCGGATCGAAACGGTGCGCGGCCTGGGATACCGGTTGGTCGAGCGATCATGACTGCTTCGGTCGCCAGAGGGTCGATCCGCCGACGCCTGTTCGTGCAACTGGCTGGAATCGCGGCCTTGCTGTCTGTCGCCATGTTTCTGGTTGTCCGTGGAGTTGCGGAAACGGCCGCCGAGAAGACGCAGGACGACATACTTGGCGCGTCGGCAACGTCGATTGCGGACGCACTGCGCTCCGAGAGCGGAGAGATCACGCTGGACCTGCCTTATTCCGCGTTGTCGATGCTGGGCACGATCAACGACGACCGCGTCTTCTACAGGGTCGTGGTGGATGGCGTGACGCTGACCGGTATTCCGATCTGCCCATGCCCGTTGCCGGGCCAGGGCTGACTCGTAGCGCGTTCTCGACGTTCGACTTCAGGGGAGACGAAGTACGAATGGTCTCTGTGGGCCGCAAGGTCAGCGTCGGCGGAGTTCCAGCCAATGTGCTGATTTCGGTCGCCCAGACGCGTCTTGGCCTGGCCTCGATTTCCCGGCGTATCGGCTGGATCGCCACGATCTTCGGGCTTGGGTTCTTTCTGGTGGCGACCGCGCTGAGCCTCATGGCCGCGCGCTCGGCGCTGCTGCCGCTCGAGCGACTGACGGATTCGGTGACCCGACGCGGGCCGTCTGATCTCAGGCCGCTGGTTCTGGACACGCCGACCGAACTGGCCCCCTTCGTCGATGCCCTGAACCGTTTCATCGAGCGGCTGCGCGCGTCGCTTCAGCGATCCGAAGACCTGATTGCCGAGGCCGCGCACAGGGTTCGCACCCCCCTCGCTACAGTCCGCACTCGAGCCGAGGTAACCCATCGCAAGCTGATGAAACCCGAGCACAAGGAGGCCATGCGCGAAATGATTCGAGCCATCGACGAAAGTTCGCGCTCGGCCGGGCAGCTTCTGGATCACGCGATGATCACCTTTCGAGCCGACAGTCTTGCCGACGAATCGATCGACCTGTCGCTTCTCGTGCGCGAGACCTGCGAGCGTATCTCTCCTACCGCCGAGTTGAAGGACATCCAGCTGCGGCTGGAGGCTCCGCAAAGCGGTCAGATCATGCTGCAAGGCGACCAGGTGTTGCTGCAAAGCGCTGTGCGCAACCTACTGGACAATGCGATCAAGTACTCGCCGGGCGACACCACCATAGACATCCGGCTCGAGGCCTGTCCGGAGATCGTCTTGTCGATCGCCGACGCGGGGCGCGGTTTCGGCAATGCCGACACCAGGGACCTGAAGAAGCGCTTTACGCGCGGCGCCAACGTGGACGATGTCGTGGGCTCGGGGCTTGGCCTCACCATCGCCGACGAAGTCGCGCGCGCGCACGGAGGACGGCTCGACATCGCGGCCAATCATACGGGGGTAGGGACATGCGTTTCGCTGGTCTTTCCGGCTGGATAATCGCGGCGCTTCTGGCCTGCATATCAGCGGGTCAGGCGTTCGAGGTGGAAGAGCATTTGCAGTATCCCGCGGTCCGGGAGGTGAGCGTGTTGCGAATCCTCTCCAGCGCGGATCGCGAGGCGTTTGATCCAATCCTGGAGGCGTTCCGGGACGCGAACCCCACGGTGACACTGGACTACACGATCGCCAGCACGTCCGAGGTGATGCGGGCAATTGCCGAAGAGGGCGCCGCATTCGATCTGGTGATCTCGTCGGCGATGGATCTGCAGACCAAACTTGCCAATGACGGACTGGCCCGCAACCACCGCTCAGACGCGACGGCCACGCTTCCGGACTGGGCAATCTGGCGGAACCAACTCTTCGCCTTCACGCAGGAGCCGGCGGTGTTGATCTTGTCCGAAACGGCTTTTGCAAAAGACGAAATTCCGGACACGCGCGACGAGCTGATCGAACTTCTGCGAAACGATCCCGAGCGATTCAGGGGCCGGATCGGCACATATGACGTGCGGACCTCGGGTTTCGGCTATCTCATGGCAACGCAGGATGCCCGCGTGGCCGAGACGGTCTGGCGGCTGTTCGAGGCAATGGGAAGACTGGACGCCCGGCTGTATTGCTGTTCGGGCGACATGCTGAGCGACATCGAGGCGGGCGAACTTCTGATCGCCTACAACGTGCTTGGCAGCTACGCCTCCGCCCGCCAGTCCGAAGGCGGGAAGTTCAGGGTTGTCGAGATGCAGGATTTCTCGAACGTGATGTTGCGCACCGCGCTGATCCCGCACAACGCCACCAACGTGGATGATGCCGGTCGGATGGTCGATTTCCTCGTGACGCTCGGTCGTCGGGCCGATCTCGTATCGGCGTCGGGTCTTCCCGCGATCGACGCGAGCGCACTTTCCACCAACGTGGCGCTGCGCCCGATCCGGTTGGGGCCGGGACTGCTGGTCTTTCTCGACCAACTGAAGCGCGAAAGCTTCCTCAGGAACTGGGATGCCTCGTTGAACCAGGACTGACTTTTGCCAGGGTTCGGTACGGGTTCAGAGATGGTCCGGCGGGGCGGCTCCATGGTTGCGGCCGCCCTGCTGCGGCGGCGGGGCCGCCTCGCGACGTTCCTCGTCGGACACGTGAAGACGTTTCAGCGAGTGGCTGCGCGGTACCAGGCGATCAGGACGTCGCGATCCTCTGCGGCGAGGGAAATGGCAGCTGGCGGCGGCATGGCGTGGCTCATGCCCGCCTGCAGATAGACCTGTTGAGCGTGGCGCACGATGTCGCCCGGCGTTTCCAGCAAAACGCCTTTGGGCGCCCAGCGGATGCCGTCCCACACCGGTTCGCGGGCGTGGCACATCGAACAATTTCCCAGCACCACGGATTCCGCGTCGGTCCACTCGGCGACTTCCGTGAAGCGCGCCTCGGCGGGCGACAACGCGCGCGCCTCGGAGTCTTCGTAGGTGTCGGTGACTGTGCCACCGGTCGACAGCCAGGCGATCAGGACGAACAGGATCGCGGTCGCGGCCCACGTCCAGTGCGGGTTGCCCTTGCGGGCGTGGTGCGTGTTGAACCAGTGCCGGATGGTGACGCCCATCAGGAAGACCAGCGGTGCAATGATCCAGGAATGCGCCGTGGCGAAGGCCAGCGGGTAATGGTTCGACAGCATCAGGAATAC
>CAZRNL010000192.1:0-6316 GCA_964601395.1 uncultured Silicimonas sp.
TCCGTCATCGTGATCGAGCACAATCTCGACGTCATCAAAACGGCGGACTGGATCATCGACATCGGCCCCGAGGGCGGCGATGGCGGCGGCGAGATCGTGGCGGTCGGTACGCCTGAGGACGTGGCGAAAGAGCCGCGAAGCCATACGGGTCACTACCTTGCCGAGATGTTGGGGATCGCGAAGGTCGCGGCTGAGTAGCGACCGGCGCGCTTTGGCGGTGTGAGGTCAGACCGGCTCTACCGCCACGGCGTCGTCGCGGCTGAAGTCGATGTGGATGTGATTGCCGTCCGGGTCGCGCAGGTTGACCTGCACCAGCGGAAAACCGGGCACGGGATCGACCGAATGCGAAATGCCGAGCTCGTTCAGCCTGGCGAGGAATTCGGTCATCCCCTCGGCTTCGAACGCGAAATGCTCGATCTTGGGCTCCACCGATTTCGGCTCGGACGGAACGCCGACGAAGTGGATATAGGGATTGCCCGCCGCGTAGAGCCATGCGCCCGGAAAATTGAAATCCGGCCGCGCGCCCGGATGCATGTCGAGAATATCGCCGTACCAGGCAATCATTGCCTCAAGCTGCGAGGTGCGGACATTCACGTGGCTGAGCGTGTTGATTTTCATGCCGGGCCTCCCTTTTCGGTGGAGTCTAGCACCCGCTTTCAGATCGATAAAGTCGCTATCAGCTCAGGATCAGATCTGCCAGTTGGATCAGTTCGATCACGGCCCTGGTTTCACGGTCGACCCGCAGGATGGCGTCGCCGATCCGTACATACTCGCTCTCGTCGTAGCGTGGCAGGCGATACCAGTCGTTCCCGCGTTTGAGCACTGTGCCATTGTCGGTGTCGACAACGATGTACTCTCGGCCATCGAAAATAACGCGGTCGCCTTCGCCAAGGATGACGTAGCGGTCGGCGGGCAGGCGGTCGCCGCGTTGCCAGCGGTCGTAGACGTAGTCGTCCCGATCATCGCGGTCGCGCCGCGCTTCGACTTCACCGCGATCCGCACCTTTCCTCGCCAATCCAGGAGGGACATAGGGAGGGTCTTTCTTTGCCAGCCCCGGAGGGCAGTCCGAGCGGCCCTGGGCCAAGAGGGGATCGCTCGAGAAGGTAATCGCCGTCACTGCGGCGAGGATCATCGGAAGGGCGTGTCGCATGAGAATGTGCTCCTTTCATAACTACCTAGTGCTGACGCGGTCAGGATTAAGGCAACATGTCCTGCATCGGCGTGTTGATGCCGATCAGTGAGCAACCGTATCCGTCATGCAATATCAGGCGGCGAGGTCGATCCACACAGGAACGTGGTCGGAGGGTTTTTCGCGGCCACGGACCGCGGATTCGATCCAGCAGTCGTTCAGAAGATCGGCGGCCTGTGGCGTAAGGAGGTGATGGTCGATACGGATGCCATCGTTGCGGTCGAAGGCATTGGCCTGGTAGTCCCAAAAGCTGTAGTGACCGCCGCCCTGCGTACGGGCGCGGAATGCGTCGGTGAAGCCGAGGTTCAGGATCTCGCGGAACGCCTCGCGCGTTTGCGGAAGGCCAAGCGCGTCCTTGCGCCACGCCTCGGGGCGGGCTGCGTCCTCGTCCTGCGGAATGACGTTGTAGTCGCCGCACATGACGGCGGGCTCCTCGGCGAGCAGCAGGGCTTCGGCGCGCGTCTTTAGGCGCTTCATCCAGTCGAGCTTGTAATCGTACTTGGGACCGGGCGCCGGGTTGCCGTTCGGCAGGTAGAGACCGCACACCCTGATGGCCCGCGCGCCGATCACCGTGGCTTCGATCCAGCGGGCCTGAGCGTCTTCGTCATCGCCTGGCAATCCACGGGTGACGTCTTCCAGAGGAAGTTTCGAAAGGATTGCGACGCCGTTGAAGCTTTTCTGGCCGTGGGTTTCGACGGTGTAGCCCATGTCCTCGAAATGCTCGCGGGGGAAATTCTCGTCCAGCGACTTGATCTCTTGCAGGAAGGCGACATCGGGAGCGCTTTCGGCAAGCCAGTCGCTGAGCGCGTCGATCCGGGCCTTGATGCCGTTGATATTGAAGGTGGCGATGCGCATGGGGCGAGATGAGGGGTTTTGGCCGCGATTGTCAAAGGGTCTATGCCATGAAGAAACAGGCTGGCAGGAGGCCGGACAAACGCTTTGTGAGTTCAGGGCGGGGCGGCACCGCCAAACCTGCGGTCGTCCGGCGAACGCTCAGAAGGAGAAGGAAGTCCCGCAGCCACAGGAGGACGTGGCGTTCGGGTTCTCGATGACGAACCGTGCGCCAATCAACTCATCGGAGAAATCGATGACGGCGTTCGCGAGAAAGGGCAGCGAGACCTCGTCGACGACAACCTTCTGTCCGGAGCCTTCGAGCACGAGGTCGCCATCGGCGGGTTCGTCCAGATCGATGTTGTACTGAAAGCCCGAGCAGCCGCCGCCCTCGACAGCGACGCGGAGCGCCTTTGGAGCCGCTGCGTTTTCGTTGATTTCGGCCAGCCGCGCAAAGGCGCGGGAAGTGACCTGGGGTGGCAATGTGAGATCCATGACGGACTCCGGCGTTTCAATTCAGTATCTTATTCAATATATGGGCCTTGGGACAGACGAACAAGACTGGCAGGGACATGCACGCTCCATTTGCATCGAATCCGGCCGAAAGCCGGGGGCGGCTTTTTCCGGAAGACGAAAGCACATTTCGTTCGTGTTTTCAGCGCGACCGGGACCGGATCATCCACGCCAGCGCCTTCCGCCGCCTGAAGCACAAGACCCAGGTCTTCATCGAACACGAGGGCGATTACTTTCGCACGCGGCTGACCCATTCTATCGAAGTGGCTCAGGTGGCGCGTACGATTTCCGGGGCTTTGGGCTTGAATGCAGAGCTGACCGAGGCCGTGGCATTGGCCCACGACCTTGGTCACCCGCCCTTCGGTCACACGGGCGAGGATGCACTGTCGGTGCTGATGGCACCTTTCGGCGGGTTCGATCACAACGCGCAGGCAGTTCGGATCGTCACCGCACTGGAGCGGCACTATGCGCAGTTCGACGGGCTGAACCTGACCTGGGAAACCCTTGAAGGCATTGCAAAACACAACGGGCCGGTGACCGGTGAGATCCCGTGGGCACTGGCCGACTACCAAAGGGTTCACGATCTTGAACTGGACACCTATGCCAGCGCCGAAGCTCAGGTGGCGGCGATCTCCGACGACGTCGCTTACAACCACCATGACCTGCATGACGGGTTGAGGGCGGAGTTGTTCTCGACCGACGAACTGGCGGAAATGCCGATCCTGGATCGCTGCTTTGAGCGGGTGGACGAGCTATATCCCGACTTGAACTACTACAGGCGGCGGCACGAGGCACTGCGCCGGTTCTTCGGACTTCTGGTTGAGGACGTGATCGGGGTCGCCAAGGAAAGCCTGACGCAGATCGGGCCGAAATCGGCCGACGATATTCGCCGGGCCGGTTTCCAGATCATCCGTTTTTCCGAGCCGATGTTCCAGGACTTGAAGGTGATCCGACAGTTTCTGTTCGAGCGCATGTACCGCGCTCCAACTGTCGTGGTGATGCGGAAAGAGGTCACCAAGGTGATCGAGGAGTTGTTCCCCTTCTTCGTGGCCAATCCCGAAAACCTGCCGAAGCAGTGGCGCAAGGACGTCGAAGAAGCCGACGACGAGACGGCACTGGCGCGCATCGTATCGGACTATATCGCTGGCATGACCGACCGTTTCGCGCTGCAATGCCACGAGAAGTTCATCGGAGGTGGTGATGCTGCGGCGATGCGGAGTGTGCCGGTGGGGTGAGGCGGCCTAGTCGCCCGACCAACCGGCGATGACGGCGTCGGCCTCCATCTCGACCAGCCACTCGGGGTTCACGAAGCGCGTCACGGCCATGATTGTGTCGACCGGGCGAGAGGATTGGAAAAACTCCTTTCGCACATCGATCGCCTCCTTCCAGCGGTCGATGTCGGTCAGGATCACCCGCGTGCGCACGACGTCTTGCAGGCCCGAGCCGGCCTGTTTCAGAGCATCCTCTATGATCTCGATGCATCGCCGGGTCTGGGCGCCGACGTCGCCTATCCCGACCGTCCTGCCGTCCAGCCTGACAGGAGCGGTGCCGCCGACGGTGATGTAGGGGCCGACCCGGACGGCCCGGCTGAAGCCGACAATCGCCTCCATCGGGTTGCCGTTCGAGATGAGCTTTCGGTCGTATGCCATGAGGTCCTCCCTTGCAGACTGACCTGCCTCGCCTGTCCGTCCGGGTTCAAATCTTTCCGGTGCGGAGAGTGCCGCGTTTCAGTGTTTCTATCCTTGTGTCGAGCGCGTCCTTGACGGGTCCCGAGGGCATATCGTTCTGGATGTCGAGCATAAATACAAGAAGTTGTCGCCGTTTCGCCTGATGCTTGGGGAAGGGTATGCTGGCTGCGGCACTTGCCAGATCGGCATGCGAGTCGAAAAGACCGTCATATTCGACGCCCATCGCCGAGAGGTTCAAGCGGGTCCGCAAGCATTTTGCGCACACACCGCAGTTCCGCCCGCTCTCGAAGCCGGAAAGGCAGACCGAAACCTTCGCCATGAGATCAGGATGTTCCTTGGCTATCGCGCCGACCTTCCGTGTGCGGCCAAGATCATTCCCTGCCTGCCGGATCGGAAAGTCCGGCGTGCTTAACGCCTGCACCAAAGGGGCCGTGTTGCCCCATGGATGATACCCGAATTCTTGTGAAAGCGTGAAGTCGGAACCGATGAATCCTTTTTGAAACAGATGCTTGTGAAACACCATGCACATCGCGAGGACGTTGACGTGCGTCATCGACCATTGGATCCGCCGATGTCGGATCGAAGTTTCGGTGACAAAGGTTTCCAACCCGAGCGCATCGCCGATCTTGCGGACGCGCGGCAAGAGCTTCTGGAAGCCGGTGTCGTCCCTGGTCGGATAGTCGGCGCCCGAGATCAACATGCCATGCGAAATCTTCCCGGCCTCGGACGATCGGATCGCCGCATAGGTCGAGTCCACGCCGCCGCTCAGACAGATCAGGCCAGGCAGACGTTGTTCATCCGGGATCGATCGTGAGGTCCTTTGCGGCAGGGTCTCGACGTTGATGGGATAGCTAAGCCGAACGTGCCAGCTTTCGACAATCTGGTTCGCGGTCTTGACCGCCTCGATGGCAGTGCTCGAAAATTCCAGATCTGACACAAGCCTGAGATTGTGCGACTGCGCTATGGCGGCAGCTCCGAAGAGAGCGAAGTCACTGTCGACTTCCGCGGGCTCCTCGACCATGTCGGAGCGGACGAAGAACGAATGGGGGCCTACCGTGACATGCGCCGTCCTGCCTTCCCAACGCAAATCCACTCGCGCCTCTTGTCTTGGAAGCCTTCGGAAGCGATTTTCGATCCAATGCTTGAGGTACATGTACTGTGTCCGTTCAGCTAGGAATTGAACTTTCGTGCCTATCTCAACTTGAAGGTGGAGCCAACCGTTGACGCCGCGCCATGCGCGGAATACGGCAGAAAAAACGATAGGAAACTGAAGATGAACATCTTCGCGGAAATACGCACATCCGTCATCGAGACGCTTGACGCCATGGTGGCCGAGGGCCATTTGCCCACGGGCCTGTCCTGGGGAGCCGTCGCGGTCGAGCCGCCGCGCGATGCGGCGCATGGCGACATGGCGACGAACGCGGCGATGGTGCTGGCCAAGCCTTCGGGCAGGGCGCCGCGCGATATCGCGGTCGAACTGGTGGGCCGACTGATCTCGGATGCGCGGATCGTGTCGGCCGAAGTTGCCGGACCGGGGTTCATCAATCTCCGGCTCGCGCCGGAGGTCTGGCACGACGTGGTGGCCGAGGCTATCGATGCGGGCAAGACGTTCGGTCACTCCGGGCTTGGCGCAGGCGTGAAGGTGAACGTCGAGTACGTTTCGGCGAACCCGACAGGTCCGCTCCATGTCGGTCATACGCGCGGGGCGGTTTTCGGCGATGCGTTGGCATCGTTGCTGGATTTCGCGGGCTACGAAGTGACGCGTGAGTATTACATCAACGACGGAGGCGGTCAGGTCGACGTGCTGGCGCGCTCTGCCTATGAACGGTACCGCGAAGCCAACGGACTTTCGCCCGAGATCGCCGAGGGGCTTTACCCGGGAGACTACCTGATCCCCATTGGCGAGGCGCTGAGGGAGAAGTACGGCGACAGCCTTCTGGACAAGCCGGAGGACGTCTGGCTGACAGAGGTCCGCGATTTCGCCACTGACGCGATGATGGACCTGATCCGCGAGGACCTGGCGGCGATCGGCGTGAAGATGGACGTCTTCTATTCCGAGAAGTCGCTTTACGGCACGGGCCGGATCGAGGCGGCG
>CAZRNL010000193.1:0-6306 GCA_964601395.1 uncultured Silicimonas sp.
ATCTTCGCCTGGAACGAATACGCCTTCGCCGTGCTGCTGACCTCGGGCACCGCTCAGACCGCGCCGCCGTTCATCCCAACGATCATCGGCGTCGGCGGTCAGGACTGGCCGGCGGTGGCGGCGGGCGCGACGCTGTTCCTGATCCCGGTCATGGTCTTCACCGTGCTGCTCAGGAAGCATCTCCTGCGGGGCATCACCTTCGGAGCGGTCCGGAAATGAGTAAACGGCCTCTTCCAGCACCGTTCGGACGCACCGACGTAATACCGACGCAATACCGACGTGATACCGATCACCGTTTCTCAGTCCCGGAGGCTCGGAATGGGTAACTTCCTGAACGGTCTCATGCGGCTTCACCGCGGCCCGTGGGAGATGGTCGCATCCGTCCTGATCGCAGTCGGTGTCGTCATGCTGATGCAGCCATTCGCGATCTGGGCCTATACCTATTCCTTCATCGTCACGCTGATCGGCACGGTCATGTTCATCGTTGTCAGCCACTTCAGGGAAGGCGACTGATGGCCAGGATCGTCATCGAGAACTTGCGTAAGGATTTCGGGGACTTCAACGCGGTGAAGTCGTCCTCCTTCACGATCGAGGACGGCGAATTCTTCATGCTCCTCGGCCCCTCGGGCTGCGGCAAGACGACGACGCTGCGGATGATCGCCGGGCTGGAGCTGCCGACCAGCGGCGAGATCTATATCGACGGCGAGGAGGTCAGCCAAAAGCCCGCATCCCAACGGGATATCGCCTTTGTTTTCCAGATGTTCGCGCTCTATCCTCACATGAACGTCCGCAAGAACATCTCTTATCCCCTGATCTCGCAGGGCATGCCGCGCGCGCGGGTTCGCCAGAAGGTTGCCGAGGTTGCCCGCATCCTCGGCATCGAGGACATCCTCGAAAAACCGGTCGGAGGTTTGTCGGGTGGCGACCGCCAGCGCGTAGCCCTTGGCCGCGCCATCGTGCGCGAGCCGAAAGCGTTCATGATGGACGAACCCCTCGGCGCGCTCGACGCCGAGTTCCGCGAGCACATGGCCGAGGAGCTGCGCGCCCTCCACGACCGCATGGGCGCCACGACCGTCTATGTCACGCATGACCAGCTCGAGGCCATGCAGATGGGAGACAAGATCGTCGTGATGAACCACGGGGTCGTCGAGCAGTTCGGTACGCCTCAGGATATCTACGACTGGCCCGCGACCATGTTCTGCGCCGAATTCATCGGGTCTCCGCCGATGAATTTCCTGCGCTTCGAGGGTGCGGTTGGCGTTGGCAGCATTGCCGTTGAAATGAATGGCCAGAACTTCGCCGTGCCTGAGCACAAGGAGGGGGCGAAAGGAAAGCTGGCGCTGGGTGTTCGCCCCGAGCACGTCCGTCTCAGTGACGCTTCCGGCTATCGCGGGCGTATCCTCGCGACGGAATATCTCGGCACAACGCAGATCCTGACCATCGAGACGCCGAACGGCATGCTCAAGGTGCGAACAGGGTCCGAGCGAAACCTGGCAGCGGGACAGACCGTCGGTCTTGAGTTCGACGACAGAACCCTGACGGTTTTCGATACGTCGACGGGCCGGGCCCTGCGCTCGGTGCTGAACGAAAGGGTGATCGCACATGGCTGAGGTCATTCTGAACGGCGTGACCAAGCGTTTCGGCCGCGACGTCGCGGTCGACGGCATCACAATGGAGATCCCCGACGGCGCGTTTGTCGTGTTGCTGGGTCCGACAGGTGCCGGCAAGACGACGACGCTTCGCCTGATTTCCGGTCTCGAGACGCCCGACGCGGGCGACATCCTGATCGCCGGGCAGCCGGTCGAGGGCCTGACGCCGGCGCAGCGCGATGTGGCGATGGTGTTCCAGCAATATTCGCTCTACCCGCATATGACGGTACGCGAGAACCTGGCCTTTCCGCTCAAGTCTCCGATCCTGCGGACACCCAAGGACCAGATCGAGATACGGGTCAGGGAAGTGGCTGAAACGCTTCAGATTTCCCACAAGCTCGACAACAAGGCGACAGCTCTTTCGGGCGGCGAGATGCAGCGTGTATCCATCGGGCGCGCTCTGGTCCGTCGCCCGAACGTGTACCTGATGGACGAGCCCTTGTCGTCGCTTGACGCCAAGCTGAGATCGGACCTTCGGGTTGAGTTGAAACGCATCCAGGCCGACCTCGGCGCGACACTGCTTTACGTCACGCATGACCAGATCGAGGCAATGACCATGGCCACGCACGTAGGCGTGCTGGACCGTGGTCGTCTCGTTCAGTTCGGAAACCCTCGCGAGATCTACGAGAACCCGGTCAGCCTTTATGTTGCGGGCAGGCTTGGTCTGCCTCGCATCAACACACTGCCCGCGACCATGTTCCCGGGCGCTCCCTCTGCGGCCAAAATCATCGGCCTTCGTCCAGAGCACATTGCCGAAGGGGAGGGACAGCCTTCGAAAGTCGTGCGGGTCGAGCACCTCGGTGACCAGACACGTCTGCATCTCGATTTCGGAGGGCATCCGATTGTCACGCTTGCCGATCCACATACTATGCTGAAACCTGGCGACACGATCGCCATCGCGCCACGCGACCCGCTTTATTTCGACGCCAGCGGCGCGCGCATCTGAGGGAGGAATGGGACGATGCCCCAGTTCATCAACACCCGTGACCGCCTGGTCAACGAGGCGATAGACGGCACGCTGCGCACGGCCCAGGGTCGTCTGGCGCGGCTGGACGGCTATCCGCATATCCGTGTGGTCGTGCGAACCGACTGGAACAAGTCCCGCGTTGCCCTGATTTCGGGCGGCGGATCGGGGCACGAACCGTCCCATGCGGGCTTTGTAGGTGCGGGCATGCTTACCGCCGCTGTCTGCGGCGATGTCTTCGCCTCGCCATCCGTCGATGCGGTTCTGGCGGGTATCCTGGCGGTGACGGGTGAGGCGGGCTGTCTGCTGATCGTCAAGAACTACACGGGCGACCGATTGAATTTTGGCCTGGCCGCCGAGCGGGCACGCGCCTTCGGCCTGAGGGTCAGCATGGTCGTCGTCGACGATGATGTGGCCCTTCCGGACCTTCCGCAGCCCCGCGGTGTGGCGGGCACTTTGTTCGTCCACAAGATCGCGGGTGCCATGGCAGAGGCGGGCGCATCGCTGGACGAAGTGACAGAGGCGGCGGGGAGAGGGATCGCGGGAGTGGCCTCGATCGGTATGTCGCTTGATACATGCACCGTCCCCGGCTCGCCAAAGGAAGCCCGCATTGCCTCCGGCAAGGCCGAACTCGGTCTCGGCATCCACGGCGAAGCCGGTGTGGAACAGGTCGATTTTCTGAGTGCAGCGCAGGCCATGGAGATGGTCGTGGACCGTCTGGCCCCGAAAGTGGGCGAGGGACACTACGTCGCTCTTCTGAACAATCTCGGTGGTTCGACGCCATTGGAAATGGCGGTCTTGGCCGAGGAACTGATCGCTTCGCGCATCGGCCCGAAAATCCGCTGGCTGATTGGCCCCGCACCGATGATGACATCGCTCGATATGCAGGGTTTCTCGGTCTCGCTTCTGCCCGTCAACGCGGACGAAGAAGCCGCTCTTGTCGCTCCTGTGGGCCCTTGGGCCTGGCCGGGGTGTCATGCCGTCGGCATGGTCGAGGTACTGCCGCTGCCGGACGGCCTTACGCCGATCCAGCCAAAGCCATCGAAAGACGAAAGGCGCGCGCAATTTCTCGAGCGATGCTGCATGGCGCTTATCGCCGTCGAGGGTGAGCTTAATGCGCTCGATGCCAAATCGGGGGACGGTGACACCGGATCGACACTGGCCGGAGCGGCCCGCGCACTTATCGGAGCACGGCACCGGCTGCCGCTGGCCGATGCGACACAGCTCTACCGCGCCATCGGGCTTGAACTCAGCCAGACGATGGGCGGGTCCTCGGGAGTTCTTCTGGCGATCTTCTTTGCTGCCGTGGGCGATGCTTCGGCCAGCGGTCAGGACACGGTGGGCGCGCTGAAGGCGGGTCTCGACCGAATCCGTGAGGTCGGCGGGGCGTCGCCTGGTGACCGGACGATGATTGATGCGCTGCAACCCGCACTTCAGGCCTTGCCGAGCGGCGTGGCGGCGGCGGCTGCGGCGGCCCGAAAAGGTGCGGACTTGACAGCAACGATCACCAAGGCCAAGGCGGGGCGGGCCAGCTATATCTCGGAAGCAAGTCTACGGGGGCACAACGATCCCGGTGCTGAGGCCGTTGCACGGCTCTTCGAGTTCATGGCGGCGGACGCAACAGCTGGAGTCTGACGTGTACCTCGGACTAGATCTTGGAACGACCAGCCTGAAGGCTATTCTGATTGACGATGGTCAAAATGTCATAGCTTCGGCCACTTCCGAGATTTCGGTCTCGCGTCCGCGCCCCGGCTGGTCCGAACAGAATCCGGACTACTGGATCGCTGCCACCGAGGCGGCCCTTCGATCGCTGTCGGCCATGGCCGACCTCGCGGCTGTCAGGGGTATTGGTCTGTCGGGTCACATGCACGGGGCGACTGTGCTCGGGTCCGACAACAAGGCTCTGCGGCCATGCATCCTCTGGAACGACACGCGGTCATATCTCGAAGCGGCTGAACTCGACGCCGATCCAGACTTCCGGCGGATCAGCGGCAACATTGTCTTTCCGGGTTTCACCGCTCCGAAACTCGTCTGGATGGCGCGAAACGAACCCGAGCTTTTCTCCAGGATTGATCGCGTCCTTCTTCCGAAGGACTACCTCCGGCTCTGGCTGACGGGGGAGGCGGTTTCCGAGATGTCGGACGCTGCGGGGACAAGCTGGCTCGATACCGGGGCGCGGGACTGGTCGGATACACTTCTGAAAAAGACCGGTCTCGATCGCAGTGTCATGCCCCGTCTGGTCGAGGGGTCGGAGAGTTCCGGCGGCCTGCGGGCGGAGCTGGCCGCACGTTACGGTCTGCCTGCAGGCACGCCCGTCGCCGGCGGCGCAGGCGACAACGCCGCCTCGGCCATCGGCATGGGTGTGGTCGCGCCTGGACAGGCGTTTGTATCGCTCGGCACTTCCGGCGTCCTTTTTGCCGCCAACGAAAGTTACAGGCCCGCGCCCGAAACGGCGATTCACACGTTTTGCCATGCCATTCCCGATGCCTGGCACCAGATGGGCGTGATCCTTGCGGCAACGGATGCGTTGAACTGGTATGGCCGGTTCGTCGGACAGGACGCGGCATCGCTGACGGGTTCTCTCGGAGCGCTGGAAGCGCCGGGCCGGACGCTTTTCCTGCCTTACCTCGGCGGCGAGCGCACGCCTCTCAACAATGCCTCCATCCGGGGCGCTTTTCTTGGCCTGGAGCACGCCACCGACACTCTTGCAGGCACGCGGGCGGTTCTGGAGGGTGTCACCTTCGCGCTGCGCGATTGCCGCGATGCGCTGGCGGACACAGGAACGACATTGAACCGGCTGACCGCTGTTGGTGGCGGGTCGCGCTCGGACTACTGGCTGAGCGTCATCGCCACGGCGCTGGGATGTCCCGTTGATTTGCCTGCGTCGGCCGAGCTCGGTGCGGCCTTCGGCGCGGCGCGTCTTGGCATGATGGTGGCGACGGGCGAGACCCTGGCGGTCGCGACACCGCCCGCCATTGCTCGAACCATTGAACCCGAAACCGATCTGTCGGACGCATTCGACGCCGGAATGAACCGCTACCGGGCTGCGCGCAGCGCAATAGGAGACCTGAAATGACCTCGTTCTTCAAAGATATACCGCAGATTACCTACGAAGGTCCGGACAGCGATAACGAATTTGCCTTCCACCACTACAATCCCGATGAAATCGTCAGCGGGCGTCGTATGGAGGATCATCTGCGGTTCGCAGTCGCGTACTGGCACTCCTTCGCGTGGGAGGGCGGCGATCCGTTCGGCGGGCGCACTTTCGACCGCCCCTGGTTCGGGTCCTCGATGGATCTGGCCCTGCACAAGGCTGATGTCGCGTTCGACATGTTCCGCATTCTTGGTCAGCCATTCTTCTGTTTCCACGATGCTGACGTCCGCCCCGAGGGCGAGAGCTTTGCAGAGAACATCAGGAACCTTCAGACGATCACGGATCATTTCGCCAGGAAAATGGAAGAAACCGGGACGAAACTGCTTTGGGGAACGGCGAACCTCTTCTCTCATCGCCGCTTCATGTCAGGCGCGGCGACAAATCCCGACCCGGAGGTTTTTGCCTGGTCGGGAGCGACCATCAAGGCCTGCATGGACGCCACCCACCAGCTTGGCGGTGAGAACTATGTGCTCTGGGGCGGGCGTGAGGGCTACGAGACCCTGCTCAACACCGACTTGGGGCGCGAGGCGGACCAGGCG
>CAZRNL010000194.1:0-6269 GCA_964601395.1 uncultured Silicimonas sp.
CAAGGGCGTCCTTATCAACATCACCGGCGCACACGATCTGACGCTGTTCGAACTGGACGAAGCCGCCAACCGTATCCGCGAAGAAGTGGACGCCGACGCGAACATCATCGTGGGGTCCACGCTGGACCACACGATGGAAGGCCGGATGCGTGTTTCGGTTGTCGCAACTGGCATCGACGCGGTCGCCGCCACAATGGATCATCCGGTCCAGCGCCGCACGATGGCCGAGCCGCTGACACATCAGCCTGCAGCGGCTGCGCGGCCAGCACCGCAGCCGGAGCCGTCCCGACCTGTCGAGCAGCCTGCTGTCGCCCGCGTCGAGGAAGAGCCAAGTCTGTTCGAGATGGCGGAGCCCGCTTCGCAGCCTGTCTACGACGACGGACTTCCGCCGCCGGCCTATCAGCCGCAACCTGCGGCTCAGGCCGAACAGAATACTTACCGACCGGCCCCCGGAACTCCGACGCCCGAGGCCTTGGCACGGCTTGAGCGTGTCACTGGCCGTGCGCCAGGGTCGCTGGCAGGGTATCGCCCTGGTGATGCGCAGTATGCAACATCGCGGCGGGCCGAAGCTCCTGCCGCCGAGCCGCATGGAGAGCGTCCCAGGTTCGGGATCAACACTCTGATCAATCGCATGTCCGGTGCAGCACCGAGCGCGGAAACCCGTCCGCAGCAGGTGCGTCAACAACCGCCCCTCAGTCGCTCGCAGGCTGAGCCGGAACTATCGGAGGAGCAGGAGCGGATCGAGATCCCCGCGTTCCTGAGACGCCAGGCCAACTGAACCTCAAGTCATCGCTGAAAGAGGGCCGGCTTTCGTCGGCCCTTTTGCCATTGTGATCGCTTCGGTCTGTGCAGGATCGAGGTAAACACTGTTTGCAATTTGGCAACCTGCTGAAAATATGTGGTTAATTTCCTTCCGGAACAGCCGCCGCCCTGCTATTGCCCTTACATACGCCACATTTGGTCACGATTGACTGCTTCTACTGGGCAAGGCCGACATTTGGGCCTTATTGGATAATCTTGTTCTCAGGAGCGGTTCGATGCTGGTTAAGGAAAAAGCGCTCAGGTCGTGGAAGGACGCACATCTTCTTGCCTCGAAGTATCGCAAGGATGAAAGCGGATCACTGATCGCATTCTCGCTATTCATATTTTTCGTGATGATCATGTTCGGCGGAATCGCCGTCGATCTCATGATTTACGAGAACAAGCGTACGCACATCCAGAACTCGACTGACCGCGCTGTGCTGGCCGCAGCCAACCTCAACCAGACTGTCGATCCCAGGACTGTCGTTAAAGACTATCTGGCGAAGGTCGGAATCATCGTTACCGATGACGATATCGATGTCTTCGAGGTCGGCGCCGCGCCGGTGATAACCGGACGCCAGGTGTCCGTGACTGTTTCAAGCGTCTACAACACCTTGCTTCTGAAGCTTTCGGGTGTTCCGACGCTGACCTATGGCGCGATGTCCGAAGCGGAGGAATCCGTCAATGACGTGGAAGTCTCGCTAATTCTGGACATATCGGGCTCGATGGGCTCGAACAGCAAGCTTGGTAATATGCAGACTGCCGCCAAGGATTTCGTTTCCAAGATCCTGGCAGGCGCCGACGACAACCGCGTTTCGCTTTCGCTCGTTCCCTATTCAACCCAGGTTTCGATCGGCTCCGACCTGATGGCGCTGATGAACAGGCAGTACGACCACAACTTCTCCTACTGCGTAAACTTCGCGTCGGATGATTTCGATACGACTGCAATCGACCATACTGTGGCGCTGGATCGGACCGCACACTTCGATCCCTGGGCCGGCTACTCGAACAGCTGGGGTCAGGCGCTGACGTACGAGGTCTGCCGCAGTGAACCCGCTTCGCAGGTTCGCGCCTGGTCGAACAACGTCACCGCGCTGAACAATCAGATCGACGCTTTGACCGCCAGCGGAAACACGTCGATCGACGTTGCCATGAAGTGGGGCACTGCGCTTCTCGACCCGTCAATGCGCACGCAGCTCAACGGACTGATAACGAACCCGAGCGTGGAAGTCGATGTCGAGTTCGCACCGCGACCGCATGACTATACCTATCCTGACGCACTGAAGTTCGTCGTGCTGATGACTGATGGTATCAACACCAACCAGCCCTACCTGCTGCCCGCCTGGAAGACAGGCAACAGCCCTTACTACCAGCGCCACAGCAACAACGATATCTATTGGAAGAACACCGAGCCTTCTGACCGGGACGGCGATGGCAGATGGAACGAGCCTTGGTACAACGTCTCGGACCGCAACTGGACCCGTGACCCCTTTGGACGTGGAAACTGGAACGACGACGTCGAGCGCCTGAACAGTCACCAGATGTCGTGGCTTGAGCTCTGGTCGGAAATGACGATGGCGTGGCGCGCTTACGGACACTATCATAACATTTCGCCCTACAATGCCAACGTCTACTACGACAACCTCTACCAGCCGCGCCGCTGGGTGAACGCCAGCTCTAAGGATAGCCGCCTGTCGAGCATCTGCACCGCAGCCAAGGCGCAGGGTATCGTTGTGTTCGCGGTGGGTTTCGAAGTGACCGACCACTCGGCCGACGTGATGCGCGACTGTGCGTCCACACCCAACCATTTCTACCGTGTCGAGGGTCTTGATATCGAATACGCGTTTGCTTCGATCGCGAACCAGATCAACCAGCTCAAGCTTACCCAGTGAGGCCAACATGTTTCTGAGCCGCATAATCCGCCAACTGATCAAGAGCGAGAAGGGCGCCGCTTCGGTCGAGCTTGTGATAGTATTTCCCTTCTTTCTCGGGGTTTTCCTGTCTTCGTTCGATGTCGCGATGATGAATCTTCGGGCTGTCACACTGGAACGGGCGACCGACATCGTGGTCCGCGACATCCGGCTTTCGTCCGGCGCCATCCTGGATCATGACGATGTCCGTACCGATATTTGCGCTGAAGCGTTCATGATCCCCGACTGCGTGAACGCGCTTCGGATCGAGCTGCAGCCGGTCGATATGGCGACCTGGACCGGTATGACGACGGGTCTTGATTGCGTTGATCGCACCGAGGAAGTCCAGCCACTGGTCAGGTTCCGAAATGGTCAGCAGAACGAGTTGATGCTGATCCGTGTCTGTGCCGTCGTAGACCCGTTCTTTCCGGGCATCGGTGTAGGACGAACGATGCCCAAGGACGAGTCGGGCGGATACCAGATTATTGCAAGTTCCGCGTTCGTGAACGAACCGACCTGAGGTGATGGCTATGAGATTGATCAACGTGATCCGGGAGAAGGCAGCGGACGAGAAGGGCAGTTTCTCGGTCGAAGCCGTGCTGATGTTCCCGATGATAGTCTGGGCCTTCATGGCCATGTTCGTCTTCTTCGAAGGTCTGCGTGAAAGCAATATCAACGTGAAGGCGGCCTATACGGTCAGCGATCTTCTATCTCGCGAGACAGACGAGATCGACCAGACCTACCTCGATGGCATGCGCGACGTCTATACTTGGCTGTCACGATCGGCCAACCCGGTTTCGCTGCGTGTGACGGTAGTTCGCTTCGACGATACCAACGACCAGCACGTCAAGGTCTGGTCCCGCGGCGCTGGCGGGGCCGTTGAACTGACACAGGACGATATCGACGTGACGATCACGCCCAACATTCCGATCATGGCCGACGCCGCGACCGCGATCGTGGTCGAAACCTGGACGACATTCACGCCGCTCATGGACATCGGCCTGGTCGAAACCGACGTCTACAACCTGGTCGTGACGTCTCCTCGTTTTACCGACCAGCTCATGTTCGACGGCATCAATGACGGCACGGGAAGCGAACACGACGACGGCACGGACACCGATCAGAGCATCTGATCGTCTGCAACGTAACGTCACGATTCACGATTGAGGGCAAGCGGTGGCTTGCCCTTTTCCTATTATAAACAAGTTATTAGAGCACTTATCCACATGACTTGGCGGCAAACTGCCGAAATGTAACAGAACTGTTTCAGCCTGTTGCAATGATTGTTTTGAGTGAAATGCCCGCGACCCCTAGCTAAGCAATGCCGGACCACGAGGCAGGGTCTGGTTCACAACAAGGGTCAACCCGTGCAATCCACTCTCAAGTCCCCAGTGACCTTCACGGGCACAGGTCTTCACACAGGTCGCGCTGTGCGCATGACGATTAATCCGGCGTCGGCGGAGTATGGCATCTGGTTTCGCCGGACCGACATTGCCGAAGGCGACGACCTGATCCCGGCACGTTGGGATGCTGTTTCAGACACGCAACTCAACACCCGGATCGAGAATTCCGACGGTGTGTCCGTCTCGACGATCGAGCATGTGATGGCCGCGCTTGCGGGATGCGGCGTGCACAATGCCCTGATCGAGATCGACGGACCGGAAGTGCCGCTTCTTGACGGCTCCTCCAAGACATTCGTCTCTGCCATTCTCTCGCGCGGTCTGCGCCGCCTTGACGCGCCGATCCGGGCGATCCGCGTCCTGAAGCCGGTGACAGTGCGTAAAGGCGATGCGCACGCTTCCTTGATGCCCTCTGACGGGCTTCGCATAGATTTCGATATCGATTTCGAGGACCGCGCAATCGGATACCAGAGCAAGAGCCTGAACATGGCCAACGGCGCATTCGTGCGCGAGCTTTGCGACAGCCGCACCTTTTGCCGCAAGGCAGACATCGACGCGATGCGTGGTCGCGGCCTGATCGTCGGAGGGTCGGTCACGTCCGCGGTTGTCGTCGACGGCGACAGGATCGTCACTCCGGGCGGATTGCGCCATTCGGATGAACCCGTGCGTCACAAGATGCTGGATGCACTTGGTGATCTGACTCTTGCCGGCGCACCCATACTGGGCCGCTACGTCGGACATCGTGCTGGCCACGCATTGACCAACCGCCTTCTTCGTGAACTCTTTGCCGACCCGACAGCTTTCGATCTGGTCGAGTGCGATGCGGCTATGGCCGCACGCCTGCCGGGCGCGGGAGTCAGTCAGGCCGACCGGGCAGGCATTGCGGCCTGAGCACGTCGCGACGGAACGTCTAGCCCCTTGCGATCAAAACCGTTTCACCCCGGGAGTCTCTGTGTTAGGCAGTCGGGCGAGACCACGGTGAGGGCATAAATCAATGGCGAACGGTGGGGCAAAAGCGCGCGCGATGGTGGGAATCGTCCTGGCCACGACGTTGCTGGCTGCCTGCGGCGGCAATACCGAGGCCCCGCTTGACTCCTATTCGGCAGAACAGATCTTTCGACGGGCCGAGTTTGAACTCGAAGCCCGACAGCCCGACGCGGCCGCGCGGTACTTCGGTGAAGTCGAACGTCTCTATCCCTATTCCGAATGGGCCAAGCGTGCTTTGGTGATGCAGGCCTTCTCTTATCACCGGGATCGCGACTATGAAGCGGCGCGCGGGGCTGCGCAGCGCTTTCTCGACACCTACCCCGGCGACGAGGACGCGCCGTATGCCCAGTATCTTCTGGCGCTCAGCTATTACGACCAGGTCGAGGACGTGGGCCGCGACCAGGGCTTGACGTTCCAGGCACTGCAATCGCTTCGCGATGTGATCGAGCGCTACCCCGACAGCGATTACGCGAAATCCGCGATCCTGAAGTTCGACCTGGCCTTTGACCACCTTGCGGCCAAGGAAATGGAGATCGGGCGGTATTATCTGAAGCGCGGGCATTACCTGGCGGCGATCAATCGGTTCCGTGTCGTGGTGGAAGACTTTCAGACAACCTCCCAGACGCCGGAGGCGCTGCACCGGCTGACCGAAGCCTATCTGTCGCTTGGCCTGACGGACGAGGCGCAGACCGCGGGCGCGATCCTTGGTCACAACTTCGGCTCGACCATCTGGTACGAGGACAGTTTCGCCCTGTTGACGGGTCGCGGGTTGCGGCCCGAGGCGGCTGGGGACAGTTGGCTTCGATCGGTCTACCGCCAGGTGATCCGCGGCGAGTGGCTCTGAGCCTGAAGCCATGCTGAGAAGTCTCGACATCCGGGACATGCTGATCATCGACCGGCTGGAGCTGGCGCTTCGGCCGGGACTAAATGCGCTTACCGGCGAGACCGGAGCGGGCAAGTCGATCCTGCTGGATTCGCTAGGCTTCGTTCTTGGTTGGCGCGGAAGAGCCGAACTGGTGCGCGAAGGCGCCGAACAAGGTGAGGTGACAGCCGAGTTCGATTTGCCGCCCGAGCATCCCGCGCTGGAAATTCTGGACGATGCAGGCCTTCCGCGGGGCGATACGCTGATCCTGCGTCGGGTGAACACTCGTGACGGACGCAAGACCGCCTT
>CAZRNL010000195.1:0-944 GCA_964601395.1 uncultured Silicimonas sp.
CCGCTGAGCTACCCGCCCGTCCGCCGTTTCCGGCCTGTTCAAAGAACAAGACGCGGGGCAGGCCCCGCGCCGGTCGGCCGTTCTATAATCGCAACGAAAGAGCACTTCAAGGGCTTTTGGCGGCCACATTTTCTGTCCTATACTCTTTCCGGAAAGGAGATCGGCGTGTCGGCATATACACTTGCGATGCCTGAGATCAGGACGACCAGTGTCGTTTTCGCCTCTCCGCATTCCGGACGCGAGTATCCGTGGAATTTCGTTCGTCGTTCGGTATTGGATGAGCGTACGCTCAGGTCCTCCGAAGACGCCTTTGTCGACAGGTTGTTCGAGAGTGCACCCTATCACGGCGCGCCGCTTCTGGCGGCCAGCGCGCCACGGGCATGGATCGACGTCAACCGGTCCTCGGACGAACTTGACCCGTCGCTGATCGAGGGTGTCGGCAAGTCGGCGCATAATCCGCGTGTCAGCTCCGGCCTTGGTGTCGTGCCGCGCGTGGTGGCAAACGGTCGCGCGATCTATCGGGGGAAGATCAGCCGCCGCGAGGCCGAGCAGCGAATCGAAGCGTACTGGCGACCGTGGCATGATGCGATCGAGCAGCTTCTGAAAGACAGCCTGATCATGTTTGGCGAGGCGATCCTGATCGACTGTCATTCCATGCCGCACGAGGCGATCGAATCAATCGGCCACCCCAAAGGTCGCCGCCCGGACATCGTGCTTGGTGACCGCTTCGGAGCGGCCGCGTCGTCCGAGATCGTCGACCGCATCGAGGCCGCGTTCGAGAACGCGGGTCTGAGGGTGGCGCGCAATGCACCCTTTGCCGGGGCTTTCGTGACCCAGCATTATGGCCGCCCGGGGCGCGGCCAGCACGCGGTCCAGATCGAGATCGACAGGGCCCTCTACATGAACGAACAGGAAATCCGCCCGAACAACAACTTCGACGCCTT
>CAZRNL010000195.1:954-6202 GCA_964601395.1 uncultured Silicimonas sp.
AGACGGTGATTGACCGGGTGGTAGCCGACGTGACCGATATCGGTCGCGCGGACTTGGCGCTGGCAGCGGAGTAGACCCGAAACCCCGCCTGAATTGAAAAAGGCGCCCGAAGGCGCCTTTTCCCGACATTTCATGAGATCACTTCAGCTGGCGTCAAGCGTCAGCGCGACAAATCTCGGATCGCCGTCGCGGCGCACCAGAAGCAGCAGCGACTTGCGCCCTGCGTCCCTGGCTTCCTCAACGCGACTCTCGAGGTCCTTGACGCTGACGACCTTCTCTTGCCCGGCTTCGGTGATCAGGTCACCGGCGCGAAGACCCTTCTCATAGGCTTCGCTGTCCTCCGCCACGTCGGCCACGACGAGACCCTCGGATCCCTCTGGCAGGCCCAGTTCGGTCCGAAGCTCATCCGTCATGTTGCTGACGGTCAGGCCCAGGATTTCGCTCGTGAGCGGATCAGTCGAGTTCACCGACGCCGGGATCGGCTGATCGGCATCTTCGCGACGACCGAGCGTAACGCGCAGGGTCTCGGACTTGCCGTCGCGGAAGACCAGAACACGGACTTCCTTGCCGATCTCGGTTTCGCCTACCTGACGCACCAATCCGCGCGTATCGTCGACGTCAACTCCGTCGAAGGTCAGGATGACATCGCCGGCTTCCATCCCCGCATCCGCCGCAGGGCCCTCGGGTACGTCGGTAACCAAGGCACCGCGCGCTTCGGCAAGACCCAAGCCGTCGGCCAGATCGTCGGTCACGTCCTGGATGCGGACACCAAGCCAGCCGCGCCGCGTTTCACCGAAATCACGAAGCTGGGCGATGACGTTCTCGGCCACACGGCTCGACATTGCGAAGCCGATGCCGATCGAGCCGCCATTGGGCGACAGGATCGCGGTGTTAACGCCGATGACTTCGCCATGTTGAACAGCGGTCCGCCCGAGTTGCCACGGTTGATGGCGGCGTCGGTCTGGATGTAGTCGTCATAGCTGCCCGACAGCGCCCGGCCTCTTGCCGAGACGATGCCCGCCGAAACGGAAAAGCCCTGACCCAGCGGATTGCCCATCGCCATGACCCAGTCACCGACGCGGGATTCTTCGCTGTCGCCAAAGTTCACGAACTTCAGCGGCTTGTCAGACGAGACCTTGAGAAGCGCAAGGTCGGTGTTCGGGTCAGTACCCACGATTTCCGCTTCAAGCTCGAAACCCTCGAAGAATTCGATCTGGACCTGGTCCGCACCTTCGATAACGTGATTGTTCGTGACGATGTAACCGTCTTCGGAGATCACGAAACCCGACCCCAGCGCCTGGCTGCGGCGCGGCGAGCGGCCGTCAGGACCGTTAGGGTTGTTTCGCTCCATGAAGTCACGGAAGAAATCCTCGAAAGGAGAACCATCGGGTACGATCGGTCCCGGTTGCGTCGATGCTGCGACGGTGGTGGACGTGGTGATGTTGACCACGGACGGGCTGACCTGCTCGGCCAGTTCCGCGAACGAATCGGGCCGCGTTTGTGCGGCAGCCGAGAGTGTCTGCGCAATAACCAGCGCCATACTCAAAATCATGAACCAGACGTACTGCAGTGGTTGTACAGTCCGTTGTCGAGTGAGTGCTACGTTATTCACTCCAACCTCCTATGTCTGCTCGGGAGCGCCAGAAGCGGCGCGTCTCTGATGACTGACCTTCTAGATAGGCGCGGCGACACACAAGCCAAAGAGAGATCGCGCGCAATCACCTCGATGTGAGGCGGCCTTTCGCGAGAATAGCACAGGACAGCGGGTGGTGCATCGACGGCTTCAGGTGCCGGGACTGTCGTCGAAGTCTGTGCGGAGAATGCGGTGACTGTCGCCGTCGGGATCATCGAACTGGCGGGTTCGTATAGCCCAGAAGAAGGCCAGGAGACCCAGTGCTCCAAGGCCAAGCGAGACGGGTATCAGGTAAACCAGCACTTCCATCAGCGAACCCTCAAAGCATTCAGAGTGACTATGATCGACGATGTCGACATCGCCAATGCAGCATGCAGCGGCGTGGCGACGCCCGCCAGCGCCAGAGGCACCGCGATCAGGTTGTAGATAGCCGCGACCGCGAAGTTCTCGCAGATCCGGCGTGTCGCGGATCTTGCAGTTCGGACTGCGTCACCTATCCCCGAAAGATCGCTTCCGAGAAGGACGATGTCGCTGACTGTCCGGCTGGCGTCCAGTGCCGAAGCAGGCGAGATCGAGGCATGCGCGGCGGCCAGCGCTGCAGTGTCATTCAGGCCGTCGCCCACCATCAGCACCCGATGACCTGCCTCTTCCAGCGCCTTGACGTGCGCCACCTTGTCTTCGGGAAGCATGTTCGCATGCCAGTCGTCGATCCCAAGCCGTCCGGCAAGTTCGGAAACCGCCGTTTGCGTGTCGCCCGACAGAAGCTCGATCCGGCAACCGCTTTGCCTTAGCAGGGCGATCGCCTCGGCACCGCCCTTTCTCGGTCTGTCACGGAATCGGAAGGCAACGGGAGCGTCCTTGCCGATCCTCAACCACGTCGCCGTGCTGCCCCCTGCCGGCGCGTCCACCCAGTCGGCACGACCAAGGCGCACCGGCTGGCCCCGCCATAGGCCCTCGACGCCCTGTCCGGGAACTTCACGGATACCCGTGACAGCTGCGGTCACCGCGTCGAGCCCCTCGCGCAGGGCCCCGGCGAGCGGATGCGCCGAACCCTGGGCAAGTGCCTTCGCGACGCCAGCTTGCCGCGGCGTGGCGTCATGTCCGTCCAGGACGGGACGCCCTTCGGTCAGCGTGCCGGTCTTGTCGAAGACCACATGGGTTACCTCGGCAAGGCGTTCGAGCGCCGTCGCGTTCTTGACCAGTAGCCCACGGCGGAACAGCCGCCCCGAGGCTGCGGTCGAGACCGCGGGCACTGCAAGGCCCAACGCGCACGGACATGTGATGATCAGCACCGCGACAGCGATGTTGAGTGACAGCCTGAAATCCCCCGTCGCCGACATCCAGCCGATGAACGCAATCAGCGCCAGAAGATGAACAAGGGGCGCATAGATGCGCGCGGCCTTGTCGGCCAGCGAGACATAGCGGCTGCGCGCGTGTTCGGCCACCGCCACCAGGTCGGCCATGCGTCTGAGCGACGTGTCCGTTCCTGCCGATACGGCGCGGACGATCAATGGCCCGGTCAGATTGGTCTCGCCCGCCGCGACTTGCTGACCTTCGCAGACCCGCTCCGGCAAGCTTTCGCCCGTCACGAGCGACCGGTCGATCTCGCTGGCGCCACTTTTGACGATACCGTCCACGGGAAAACGCGCTCCGGGCAGAACCCGGATCTCGTCACCGACAAGAAGGTCGCTGACCGCGACCGCCTCACCGCTGGCCCGAAACGCGCGCGGAACTTCCAGCGCCGTCAACTCAGCAGCAGCCGACCGCGCTGCAAGACGCGTCCGCTGGTCCAGGTAGCGGCCTCCCAGCAGGAAGAAGGTCAGCGACAGGGCCGCGTCGAAGTAGGCGTGCTCCCCGCTCGATGCCGTCTCGTACAGCGACATGCCCGATGCGAGCAGGATCGCCAGCGAGATCGGCACGTCCATGTTCAGGCGCTTGCCGCCCAATGCGCGGACGGCGCTCTTGAAGAACGGTTGGGCCGAGAATGCCACGGTCGGCAGAGCAATCGCGGCCGATATCCAATGGAAGAGATCCCGCGTCGCCTCTGTTGCCCCGGACCAGACCGCCACCGACAGAAGCATGACGTTCATCATGGCAAAGCCCGAGACGGCCAGGCGCATCAGCAAATCCTGCGCTGCCTGGTCTCCGACCAGCGCGTTCACTGCCTGGCTGTCCAGTTCGTGCGCCTCGTAGCCCGCCTTTGTCAGCGCCTGAACCAGCGCCTCTGCTTCCACGCCGGGCTCAACCGATACCTGCGCGCGCTTGCGCGTCAGGTTCACGCGAACGTCACGAACGCCTTCGGTACCGGCCAGAGCGCGCTCGACACCCGAAAGGCAGGACGCGCAATGGATACCCGGCAGCGACAACTGCAGCACGGATTCTCCGGCGGAACCCGCAAGTTCACCCTTATGTTGTGCAGCAGGCGCAACCGCACAGGCTGGACAGGCCGCAATGGAGGGACGCTCGGTCAGGCTCATGGCTATCGCACCCAAAGCGAGATGCGCTTGGCGAACTCCACGCCATCGGCACTTACCGCCTGCAACTTGAGAACCCACGCGCCTTCCGCCAGGACCGCGTCCGCTTCCCAGGCCGATCCTGTCCAGACCAAATCCTCGAAACGGTCATCCCGCGCCACGGTCGGACGGCCCAGCAGGGCTGTCATCGTCTCGGGCTGAACCGGCTGGCCGAGTGCATCGGTCAGGGTCACGGTGAGAACCCCGTCCGCAATGCTGGCATCCGCCTCCCAGCCTAGAGCCAGTTGTGCCGTACGCCGCGCATCGAAGCTTTGGCTCGACACATATGAGTTCTTGGTCTCCAGCCCCGGAAACGTTCCGATTGCCTGGTACGCCATGGTCAGGTTTACCGTGACGATGACGCCGAAGGCCGCGACCATTCCGATCAGCACATGTTTTCCGGTTATTTCACGTGTGGTCATTGAACCGCTCCATTGAAAGTGGTGTCTTTGTAAACTCGCTCGCCCGAGGCCAGATCCTCGACCCAGAACCGAATGTCCGTGCGTTCCGATGCGGCAGGGTCCGATCCCGGAGGCGCAATCACGTAAACGCGCTGCAGCAAGGATTCGCTCGCGGGCACCGTTACCGACTCGTAGACTGTGCCCTCGAGATTCACCCGCAGCGAAGGCTCACCCGTCACCGAGATCCTAAACGGCCGATCGTCGCTGTGCTTGTTGCGAAGGCGCAGGTCGTAAGCGTTGCGGATCGAGCCATCCGACATGGTGACGAACTGAGGGTTGCGGATCGGCGCGACCGTCACGTCAATCTCCGCCCGCACGAAGAGCATGACCAGCAGCGCGAGGCCGACGGCACTCCAGAGCGCGGTATAGATGATTGTCCGCAGCCGCATGATATGCTGCCATATCGGCTTGCGATTTTTGCCGCTGCGCTCGCTGGCTTCGTCGGTCAGCGCCATGTAATCGATAAGACCGCGCGGCTTGCCGACCTTGTCCATCACGTCGTCGCAGGCGTCGATGCAGAGCGCACAGGTGATGCAGGCCAGCTGCTGGCCGTCGCGGATGTCGATGCCCATCGGGCAGACGTTCACGCAGGCATTGCAGTCGATGCAGTCGCCAAGGCTCTGTGCAGGCGCATTCCGGCC
>CAZRNL010000196.1:0-408 GCA_964601395.1 uncultured Silicimonas sp.
TCGCTGGAGCCCCCAGCGCGAAGACCCCGGCCGTCACATGCGTCCAGATCTCCCGCGCCGAGGCGCGGGGCTGGCGGGGAAACTCGGTCCGTATGGCCAATACCCGGTTGAACACCATCAGGCTCAGCGCGATGAGAAGGCCGGGGATCACGCCCGCGAGGAACATCCGCGCCACGGAGGTATTCGACAGGAATGCATAGACGACAAGCGGCACCGACGGCGGGATGAACGGCGCAACGATGGCCGAGACAACCGTGATCGCCGAAGCGAAGGAGGCGGTATAGCCGCGTTCGCGCATCGCCTTGATCTCGACGGCGCCAAGGCCCGCGATGTCGGCGACCGTGGAAGCGATCCCGAGGACCTCGTCGAAGCGGGCGCTATCGGAGGCGCCGGGGGTGCAGACCGGGA
>CAZRNL010000196.1:418-4093 GCA_964601395.1 uncultured Silicimonas sp.
GCACCCGTTCCACCCGCCAGCATGACCGAAGCCAGAACGTTGACCTGCGCGAGACCTGCGCGGAAATGCCCGACGAGTGCATTCGCGAGGTTGAAGATCTTCTCGGTTATCCCGATGGCGTTCATCAGGTTGCCCGCGAGGACGAAGAACGGGATGGCCAAGAGCGAGGTGTTGGACGCGCTCTCGAGCACCTTCATCGGGATGATCCACATCATCTCGGCGAAACCGCTCGACAGGAGTGCCACGACCACGGCAACTCCGATCGCCATGGTGATCGGCATGCGCAGGGCGATCAGCCCGAGGAAGGCCGCGAAAAGCAGGACGGCGGTCATCCCCGCGCCTCCGGGAGGGTCTGCGGATCTTGGCCCTGGACGAGGCCGATCAGGGCGAGCCTCAGGTGCAGGACATATTGCAGCGTGATCAGAACGCAGGACACCCAGAGCGGCGCGGCAAGCCAGTAGCGCTGGATGCCGACAAGATCGATGCGGCCGACCTGCCGCGGCACGAGGACGGGCGCCTGCCACAGGATCAGGAGCATGAGCCCTATCACGACAATCGCGTCCAGCCCGGCCGCGCACGCCGCAAGGCGAGCCGGCAGCCTGCGGGTGACGATATCTATCGAAATGTCCTGACCGCGGCGGAAGATCACAAAGAAAGCCAGGAAGATCGCCCAGACGAAGAGCACACCTGTCCAGGGAAAGACCCAGATGATGCCCTTGTCCCAGATCAGGCGCGAAAGGATGTTGGCGAGGTTGATCGCCAACATCGTGAACAGCAGGACATTGGCCCCCAGGAGAAACAGTTGCTCGGCGCGTCCGAGAAGCTTGTCAAGGGCGCGCCAGATCATCAGTTCGAGGGCCGCGTGGCGTTGATCGCGTCCATCAACCCCGCGGGAAGCGTGCCGGCCGCATCCATGCCCGCGTAGAATTCCGCCATCTTCGCCACGAAGGGCCCGGTCTCGATGATCGAATAGGTCACGCCCTTCGCCGCCATTCTTTCGAGCGACTCGGTCGCCGTTGCATCCGTCTTCGCGGCGAATTCGGCCGCGACCTCGTCGTATGCCTCCATGATCTGGGCCCGCGTCCCCTCGTCAAGACCGTTCCACGCCGCGGCATTGGCCATGAAGGCCAGTCCCTGCGGGTATTCGTCGTGTCGGACGATGTGCGGCGCGACCTCGTAGAAGCGCATCGACTCGACAAGTGCCACGGGGCTGTTCACCGCTTCGACGATGCCGCGTCCGATCGACTCATAGGTTTCGGTCCAGGCGAGCGTGCGCACTTCCGCCCCCAGGTGCCGCCATGCAGCTGCGGCGAGTTCGTCGGGATGCATCCGAAGCTTCAGACCCGCGACGTCCCCGAGGGACTCCACCGGCTTGCTGGTCACCATGACGCGGTAGGGTCCGCGAACCATCTTCGTCGGATCGCCGATCACCGTGACGCCGGCCTCGGCCTCGACCTTCGCCATCCAGCCCTGGACCAGCTCGGAGCTCTGGAAGGCCGACCAGTGGTCGCGACTATCGAACAGGAACGGCGCGCCGGTGAAGGCGATCTCGGGGACCCATTTCTGCAGGTAGCCCGAACCTTCGGGATAGATGTGCACGGTCCCCAACTGAAGCTGTTCGAGGATCGCGTCATCCTTGCCCAGTTGCTCGGCGGGGAAGACCTGGACCGTGATCTTTCCTTCGGTCTTCTCGGCAATCCGGTCGGCGACGGCCTGGAAGATCTGGCCCTCGATCGACTCGGCCGGCATCTTGTGCGCCATGCGCCAGGTCTCGGCGCTTGCTGCACCGCCCGCGAGGGTGAAGGCCGCCAGAGCGGAGGCCATGAACCCTACCCTGAAACTCATCATCGCATATCTCCTCTGCTGTGATCTGTCTGCGGGTCTTTCCGCCCGCCCGTTCTTCGGATTTCAGGCCCTGAGTTTCGCCATCACCAGCGCGGTCGCGCCGGAAATGTCGGGCAGACTTTCGCCCTTCTCCAGCCGCGCAAGCAGGCCGATCTCCCGCTCCTGCATCTGGATCGCGCGGTCGGCCACCTCCTCGATCTGCGAGGGTTTGAGGAACAGGACGCCGCTCTCGTCTGCGAGCACGGCGTCGCCGGCTTCCACGGTGACTCCGCCGACCGAGACCGGGCCGTTCAGCATCCCTTCGAGTCCGAGGAGCTTCGTCGTGATCGGCGAGGGCCCGAGGCACCAGAGCGGCATGCCCACACGCCGCACCTCGTTGAAGTCGGTTGCCGGGCCGTCGATCACCGCGCCCACCACGCCGCCGAGCTTGGCCGCATTGGTGATCACCCCACCCCAACAGGCGTGTTGCCTGTCGCCGCAGCGGTCGATCACGAGGAAATCGCCGGGGCGCACCATCCCCATCAGATGGTGCAGGAGCGTGGAATCCGCACCGGGAATGCGCAGGGTGACGGCAGTCCCCGCCACCCGCTTCTCGGGCAGGACCGCACGCAGTTCGATATCGGCGAACTGGCTGTGCAGAACATGCCCGACGGTCGCCGTCTCGACCCGTTCGAGCTTGGCGATCAGGGCCGGGTCGATCTGGGCGGGCATCGGTCGAAGGTCGAACATCCGCGCAGTCCCCCTAGAGTACGTGATGGTTGTGGACGGGAAGGGCTGCGCGCACCTTCTCCTTGTAGGCATCGTCGATCCGCGCGGTCACGTGGCCCACATGGTCTCCGACCTGCGCCACGACATGGCCCCAGGGGTTGATCACCATTGAATGCCCGTAACAGGCCTTCTTGCCCCCCGCGTGGGTGCCGAACTGGCCCACCGCCAGGAAATGCGTCTCGGTCTCGATGGCGCGGGCACGGGCCAGAACCTCCCAATGGTCCTTGCCGGTCATCAGCGTGAAGGCCGCGGGCAGAACGATCACGTCCGCGCCCTTGTCGCGCAGCGCCCGGAAAAGCTCGGGGAAACGGATGTCGTAGCAGATCGAACAGCCGATGGTGGTGCCGTCGACCTCGTAGGTTACGACCTCGTCTCCGGCCGCGATCGTCGCGCTTTCGCGATAGCTCATGCCGCCGGGCACATCCACGTCGAAGAGGTGGATCTTGCGGTACCGCGCGCGTTCCGCACCGTCGGGGCCGAAGACGACGGTGGTGTTGTGGTGAGCGTTGCCCGACTTCTCGACGATCGAACCGCCGTGGACTGTGACCCCGTGTCGACGCGCCATCTCCTGCATCGCCCGATACGCTGGCCCGTCGGGAAACTCCTCCGCACTGGCGTGGAATTCCGCGGGACCGTCGCCAAGCATCGCCCAATACTCGGGAAGTACCACCAGATCGGGCCCTTCCTTCGCCGCTTCGGCAACCAGCGCCTCGGCCTGCGCGATGTTGGCCTCCTTGTCGGATTGCGAATTCATCTGGATCAGGGCAACTCTCACGATCGGCCTCTTGGATGGCTGCGGAACGTGATCATGCTACGGTGGCGACGCTGGTGCCTGTCCAACGCAAATTTCTTGGGTGCTTCACAATAAATTCTTTTGCAGCCTCAAGGCGGCGCGGCCCGATCCCAGGCAAGGGCAGGATCGGACCTCCTGACGAAGTCGAGCGCAACCTGCCGTGCGAGCTCCGCGACGGTGGCCGGCACGTGCCGCGACGGGCCGTCGAACCATACCGCGTGGAAACGCATCGGCGGGATCGGCTGTTCGGCGTCGAGCAGGATCAGTTC
>CAZRNL010000196.1:4103-4367 GCA_964601395.1 uncultured Silicimonas sp.
TCTCCCCGGGCAAGCTCCTTCGGGGCGACGATGGGAGGGATCGTCGCCACGCCGATGCCGTCGATCGTCATCCGGATGATGGTCGCCAGCGAGTTCGCCGCGAACAGGCGCGCCTCGCACTGCGGGTGCTGCTTGAAGAAGCGGGTGATGTGCCCATGCGGCTGGCTGTCCTTGGGAAACGATATGACCGGATGACGGGCCAGGTCCTCGAGCCCGATCGGCCCGGGCGGGAAGCTCAGGGCCGGCGAGGCAACCCAGTGGCAG
>CAZRNL010000196.1:4377-6178 GCA_964601395.1 uncultured Silicimonas sp.
CGAAGGTGCACAGTTCGATGCTCACATAGCTCGGCTCGAGCACCGGCCCCATGATCAGCGCGAGGTCGATGTCTCCCGAGCGAAGATGCTCGAAGAGCTTGAGGCTCGTTTCCGCCGTGAGTTCGAGCGCAAGGTCCGGAAACACCTCCTTCGCCGTTCGGATCAGATCGATCAGCCAGGTGTAAGAGATGGTGTCGATCACCCCGATGCGAAGCAGGCCGCGGACCTGTCCGGCGCCGGTGACTTCCTCGACGAAGACACGCGCCGACTGCAGGATGGCGTCGGCCCGCGCCAGCGCCTCCACTCCCTGGGGTGTCAGCGAAAGGCGCCGGTGCTCACGGATGAAGAGCTTGACCCCCAGTTCGGCCTCGAGCGCCGCCACGCGCGACGAGACGGCCGCCTGCGTCGCGTGCAGTCGCTCGGCAGCCAGCGTGAAACTCTTCAGCCGTGCCACCCAGACAAAGGTTTCCAGGAACGTGAGGTTGATCACGTCGGCTCCTCAAAGGGGACGTCGAGGCTATCTGCGTCGAGGCCTCGACCGTGCAACATCGTCGCGATGACGGATGGTGAACGCAAGTCCTCAAGCCAGGGAGCAAGGGAGCGGCCGGGCGATCAAAGTACAATCGGTGCTTTTCGGCGGCGGATGGGCCGTGGTTCACTGGACCTCGATGTGCGATTATGTCGGACCAGACCGACCGCGTTCGTATCCAAGCGATCCGGGCCGAAGGACTAACCATCACCTGCGCGCACTCCGCTGCGCAGCGTCCGAAGATCTGTGCCCGAAAACTGGTAGCGGAGGTCCGTTTTGGGCCCGGACCACACCGGCCCGAACTCGCATACTGCCTGCGGACATTCGGATGATCAGCCCGGTTACGGAGCTTGCAAGGCCCATGGTCGAGAATGTTCTGGATCGGTTCTTTTGAGGACAACTCCTGACTGACGGCACTGCATCACGGCCGGTATCCACCCGCCGGCGCCGATCCGATCGGATGCGCGCGACCAGGCCAGACCCTCACCCGAAAGTTTTTTTCGTCGGAGACGGAATAGGCCACGAGCGCATCCGTTGTTCCCACAAGCGCGCATGTTTCGCGAATACGGCGGATCGGTCCCGGCGGCGGCACCCGGCAGCGCGGGCCGAAAGCCGAGCCAATGCCACGGCAGTTTGGCCAAGGGGCGATCACAGGATGGGGAAGCAGATGACCTTTGATCTGAGGCAAGGCAGGCAAGGACCCGGCAGGATCCTTTTGTATTCCCATGACACGCTGGGGTTCGGCCACCTTCGGCGCAACCTCATGCTTGCGGCCCGCATGAAGGCGCTCGACCCGGCACCAGAGATCCTGCTTGTGTCCGGAACGTACGAGGCCGGGGCCTTTGCGCTCCCCGAAGGCGTAGATCTTGTCAGCCTGCCCGCCTATGCCAAGCAAGGCGATGGCAGCTATCGGGCGCGCAGGCTGTCGATGGACCTCGCGAACCTGCGCGATCTGCGCAGCGGCATCATCCGAGCCACCGTCAAGCAGTTTCGCCCCGATGTCTTCATCGTCGACAATGTGCCGCGCGGCGCGCAGGACGAGCTGGTTCCCACGCTGCGCTGGCTGGCACGCACCGGCACGACACGGATCGTCCTTGGACTGCGCGATGTGCTGGACGAGCGGCAGACCGTGCGCACCCAATGGCTGCGGGATCGCAACATGGAAGCGGTCAACAGCTATTTCACCGATCTCTGGATCTACGGCGATCCCGGCGTCTATGATCCGGTGAGCGAATACGGCTTCGAGGGCGCCATTCGGGCGCGGATCGACCA